>DAIDJC010000320.1 GCA_027451565.1 Limisphaerales bacterium
GCAGCCAGGCCACTGCAATGTTTAAAAAGTGGAATCCGGACCTGACCTTGCTGGACGTGCATATGCCGGTCAAAAGCGGAATCAAAGCCGCCCAAGAAATGAGGCAAATGAATGGCGAGGCCCGAATTTTAATGTTGAGCGCCCTGGATGGCGATGAGGACATTCACCGTGCCATTGAAGCCGGGGCCTCAGGTTATGTTCTTAAAGACTCGACGGAGGAGGAATTATTGCCTGCGATTCGAGCCGTGGCTTCAGGGCAGCGTTGGATTCCTGAGGGGGTGGCCAAGCGTCTTGAATCCCGCCGCATGTTTGAGGAACTCACGCCCCGCGAGTTGCTCATTCTCCATGAAGTGGCTAAAGGCCTGGCCAACAAACAAATAGCCGACGTCCAGCACATCACCGAAAACACGGTCAAATGGCATTTAAAAAATATTTTGGCAAAATTGTGCGTAGCCGACCGGGCAGAAGCCGTTTCCGTGGCGATTCAACGTGGCATCATACATTTTCGTTGAGCCCTGCCATGGCGGACCCGCCCACGAGCAAAATTCCCGAACATCCCCCCAAAAACCAGAGCGAGGGAAATGGAGTCCCACAAGGCGGTTTTTCTTGAGACGAAATGGGGGAACCGCCTGAACCTGATTTCCAAGGAAGAAAACTAACAGACAGCTTTAAAAAAAGGGCAGCGGATTTTGACTTGGCGGAATATGGACCTGGCGGCAAGGCTCCTTTCATTGACCTGCGTTGACCTTCGGTGACCTTGAGAATCACTTCATTTGACAGCTCCCTGGCGGCTGGGTAATAATTGAGTTTAGAAATTCAGGCCGCAATGGGTGATTTGGTCATGCGAAAGTCATTTGCCAAAACCAATGGGAACGGATGCTTCCCGCTCCATTCCGGATGTTTGCCTTGGACACCCCGGCTGAATTCATCCCGCCAGGAGTTAAAAAGCCCTGGTGTACATGAGCAACGGGCATCCCTTTCCGCCTCAAATCATGGTTTTTGCGCATTCACCTTGGTGGAACTTCTGGTGGTCATTGCCATTATTGGGCTGCTTGCTTCCATTCTTCTTCCAGCGCTCAGTAAATCAGCGGAGCAGGCGCGAGGCATCATCTGCCTTTCAAACACCCGCCAGCTAAACCTGGCATGGCGGCTTTACAGCACGGACCATAATGATTTTCTGCCTTATAATATAGGCATGGCGGGTTCCAGCCTGAGAAGCAATTTGAATTGGGTCAATAACGTCATGACTTGGGACCTCAGCCCGGATAACACCAATCCGCTGACCTTGACCGAAGCTTCGCTTGGGCCTTTCGTAAGTGGATCCATTTTGGTTTATCATTGCCCCTCAGACCATGTCTTGAGCGCAGAACAAATGGCCGCAGGATGGACGGGTCGGCTGCGGAGTTATTCCATGAATGCGCTCGTGGGAAATGCCGGATCCTTTGTTGCGCATGGCGTCAATGTGAATGACCCAGATTACAGGCAGTTTTTAAAGTTAAGCCAGATTCCGCAGCCCACGGATATTTTTGTGTTTCTGGATGAGCACCCAGACAGCATCAATGACGGCTATTTTGTGAACCGGGAAAGTTATGTGCAAGGGGGTTGGAGTTATCCGGGCGCCATTGGCTCTTCAGAATGGACACATCTCCCTGCCTCCTACCACGATCACTCCACGGCCTTGTCATTTGCTGATGGCCATTCGCAGCTTCATCGGTGGAAAAACAGCAGCACCTTTCCCCCATCCAAACCGTTTGCATCAAGCCTTCCCATCGCCATACCCGCCAGCCCTCCTGATGCAGGCGTGGATTTTCAATGGCTGCTCAGCCACATGAGCATTCCTGGCGGCTGAACCGCTCCCTGTCGCACACTCACCACAATCCATCCCAGGCACCGCTGCAAAACCGTTTTGTCACCGGTGGTTCCCATGAAATAAAGCCGCCCGTCCTTCACCCAGGTGGCTGTTGTAAGGCGGTTGATTCGGGCTATTTGCGGAATGGAATTGATGGGACTGCCTTTTACGACCTTTGCATCGGCTATAAAAAGCCATAAATCACTCTGCACCCCGGGAGGCAGGGGATTGCCCGTCCGGAAACAAAGCATGGTCACTTTGGAGGAATGCCAGTTTTCCACGGAGCATCCCGCCAGAAGCCGGGTCAATTTCGGAGGCAGGACATAGCCGGATGGCGACTGGCGTTGCTGCAAATACTCCCGGATTGGCGCCGGGTCGTTGGTCTGAATATCCATGACATAACCCCGCAATGCAAACCCCGCCATTTGCTTTTGAAATAAATCCAAGCCGTCCTCTGCGGTTGCCATGGGATTGGATCGGTGGTTTGCAAAAAGGAACAACCCCAGAAATACAAGAATAGCTGCGGTTGCCAGAAGCCATTTTCGCTTCAGGCCCACCGAACGATCAAAGGCATTTTTTTCGGAAATGATTTGCTCAAGCAAGGCTGCTGGCGGGGCGATTTGGCGCAATTTAAGCCGCAAATTCTCCTGCTGGAGGCAGTGAATCGCAAGCCACTCGGCCAGTCGCGGATCCTTGGCCGCCATGTCCAGCGCCTCAGCCACTTCCGGCTCGGCCTCATTTCCCTGCCCGGGCCGGTATCGCAATAAAATCAGTCTGGCTTCTTCGAGGGTCATGATTCGCCCCCCTTTTTCTCGGTGGATGTCAAAATCCGGTTCAAACGGATTATGCCGCGGGCAAGCCGTGATTTAATCGTTCCAACAGGCACACTCAAAATCTCCGCAATCTCCATGTAAGAATAATCCTGCAAATAAAACAGGGCAACAGGCGCCCGAAAAAC
>DAIDJC010000321.1 GCA_027451565.1 Limisphaerales bacterium
CCGGCCCTGATGGCGGGAAATGCCGCCGTGTTCAAGCATGCCCCCAATGTGCCCCGCTGCGCCCTGGCACTGGAATCCCTTGCCCGGGAAGCAGGTTTTCCCGACCATTTGCTCACCAATCTCTTCCTCGAAGAAGCCAGGCACGAAGGATGTTTCCATCGGGGATGATCCCCGTAAGTAGGGGGTGCATCGGATGTCTGCCGCAGCCCCAGCGCCACTTCCGGGCAGGCTTTTTCCCCTGTCGCGCCTTGCTGGCGTGGGGAGGAAACCGGTGACATTGGGTTGTTTGATGCGTTGGAAAATAGGGGGTGACAATAGAGGGTGACTTTTGACGCGTGAAATATTTTAGAGCCCATCTTCTACTCATTGTTGGAGGTCCTTGGGGGGGAGGGATGCCGCATCGGATTCCTTTCATCGCTGCATGAATCCCCATTTCGCAAATGCGCAAAATTCATTTCCATCATGTGTTGACTAATAATAATATTTAACCATGCTTAAGATCGCGTCGAAATGAAATCTCGTTTCCTCTTGATGGCCGCGCGGATTGATTGCCGTCGGATTTTGGTTTTGATTTTTCTGGCTGGGCACATTTTTTCGGCAGCGGCTCAAAACAACGCCTGGGATGTGGCGGTTCTGGACCGGATACTGGCTGCAACGCCTCCCGGCCAAAAATTGGCCCAGGTTGGAGACATGCAAATCCTTGTTTCCCGGCTTTCGGAATGGAGGGACAGGCTGGCTGGAAAGCCCGTTCCGCTTTTGGCGTTTGATGGTGTGGCAGCCAAATGGCCGGGCGGTGTGGTTCCGTACTCTTTTGACGGGTCGGTGTCGGCGGTGGACCAGAAGGTGTTTTTGGATTGCGCGCAGGAATGGGCCACGTTTGCCGGAGTGCGGTTTGTGGCAAGGTCAACCCAGGCGGATTATGTCACTGTGGAGCAGGTGGGTTTGCCCGGGGAAGGCGGGCAATCCGCAGTGGGCATGGTAGGGGGGCAGCAATTTCTTGAGATCAGTTCTGGCTCGTGGAATCATGCCACTGTCTGCCATGAGATCGGCCACACGCTTGGGCTGGTGCACGAGCATCAGCGCTCCGACCGGGATGGTTATGTAACCATCCTCACCAATAACATAGAGCCAGGTTATGAAGGCGATTTTGTCAAACTGGCGGATTCACAGAACATCAATGCCTACGATTTTCTCTCGATCATGCATTACCGGCGCGACTCTTTTTCAGCGAACGGCCAGGACACGATCGAGCCGCTTCCCGCTTATCAGCAGTACCTGACGGTGATGGGAAACCCTAATCCTGTGCTGAGCCATGGTGACCGTTCGGGGATGGCCGCCGTTTATGGGGCGGGGCCTGTGGTAAATTCGGTGGTGACGAACACCCAAGCCACCGGGCCTGGGAGCTTAAATGCGGCATTATATTTTGCATTTGATCATCCCAATACAAACGTCACCTTTGACATTCCCACCAGCGACCCTGGCTACAGCAACCATGTCTTCAACATAGAGCCGTCCGACCAACTCCCGGAACTGGCACATGGCACCAGCCTGGATGGCAGCACGGAACCGAACAATCCCAACCCTGATGGCCCCGCCATTCTGTTGAGCGGTGCACAGGCTCCCGTCCCGGACACCTACGCCAGCGGTCTTTACCTCGCGGGGACCAATTGCCGGGTGAAATCGCTCATCATCAATGGGTTCAGCGCCGACGGCCTTCGGATTGATGGAACCCATGCGACAGGCAACGTGGTGAGCGGTTGCTATATCGGCACCGATGCGGCCGGGGCCGTGGCGGTGAAAAACGATGTTTGCTCCCTTGAAATCATGGAAGGCGCGTCTGGGAATCTTGTTGGAGGCTTGTCGTCAGCCGGGCGGAATGTCATTTGCGGCAGCGCTTACCAGGGGTTGGTGATTCGCGACCCAGGCACGGTAAACAACACTGTGGAGGGCAACTATATTGGAATAAACGCCGCCGGCATGGCGGCGCTATCCAACACCTGGTCTGGCGTGGCGATCTTCAACGGGGCGCAATCGAACCTCGTTGGCGGGGCCATGGCTGGGGCGGGAAATGTGATTTCGGGCAACGGTCTGCAAGGCATCACCATTTCCGATCCTGACACCAGTGCGAACCAGGTTGAGGGGAATTTTATTGGAGTGGGGCCTTCCGGGGTGAATGCCATTCCCAACGGCTGGTCCGGGTTGCAGATTTTCGGGGGCGCTCACGACAATACGGTGGGTGGGCCGGCTCCGGGCCAGGGGAACATCATTTCGGGAAATTCTTTTCAAGGACTGGTGGTTTCCGACACCAACTCCAGCGGCAACTTGATCGAGGGGAATTGGATTGGCACGGATGCGAGTGGAACGGTGGTGGTGTCCAATGGTTGGTCCGGGGTGGAGGTGTTTGGCGGAGCCAGTGGCACACAAATTGGCGGGTCGCAGGCCGGGGCTGGCAATATTATTGCCGGGAACGGGAATTACGGCGTGTTGATTCATAATCCAGGCTGCAACAGCAACGTGGTGCAGGGAAATCTTATCGGATTGAATCATGGCACGGCCATGCCCAACGGGTATTCCGGAGTGGGTGTTTTTGATGGCGCACAGTTCAATCAGGTGGGAGGTTTGCTTCCGGCCATGCAAAACATTATTTCAGGCAACGCAGATTACGGCGTGGAGATGGCGGGGCTCGGCGTCATGGGGAATCGCGTGGAAGGAAACCGCATCGGGACTGATCCATCAGGTTTATTGGCGCTGGGCAATGGGTGGTCCGGGGTGGGGATTTACGGCGGGGCGCAATCCAACAT
>DAIDJC010000322.1 GCA_027451565.1 Limisphaerales bacterium
GATCCCTTCGCCAGGGCAAATCCCGGGCAGCGTGGTTGAACCATTTCAAAAGCCCTCGAACCAGGCCGGGAATTTTATTGCGCTGCGGATTCACGGCCTTTTTCTTTACAGTGAAACGGAGGGGCAAGGCAAGACATTGAACAGTTTGGGAAGTCTCATGGCCGACCGCGAGATTTGTTTTGTTGAAAACCCGCTAATCTTCAAACCTGCTCCCTTGCGAGGCGATTTTGTCGCTTGAATCTTGCGGTCCAAATCCAGAGACTTGGCCTTCATGAATCGCATTGAGGAAAGGTTTGCCCGCCTTCGCAGTCAGGGGCGCAAAGGCCTGGTGGTGTATATTGGGGCAGGGGACCCGGACCTGGCCACCACGAAAGACCTCGTATTGGCCTTTGACAAGGCCGGGGTGGCGGTTGTGGAGTTGGGAGTGCCCTTCAGTGATCCGTTGGCGGACGGATTGGTCAACCAATTATCCGCCCAGCGAGGTTTGGAATCAGGCACCACCCCGGGGGGGGTTTTGAAAACGGTCCAGAAAATAAGGGAGGAGTCCCTAATCCCCATTGTTTTGTACGTTTACTTCAACTTAATCCACAAGGTGGGGTTGGAAATCTTTATCCGGCAATCCGCACAGGCGGGAGTGGATGGCTTGTTGATCCTGGATTTGCCACCGGAGGAGTCTGAGGATTATGAGGCGCTGATGAAACAGGCAGGCCTGAGTCAGATTTATCTTGTGGCACCCACCACGCCGGATGAGCGGGTGGAAAAAATTGTGCGTCGAGGCAGCGGCTTCATCTACTGCATATCCCGTGAGGGTGTCACAGGCATGCAGTCCCAGGTTGCGGCGGACCTAGCCGCCCAAGTATCCCGAATTCGTGCCCATACTCAGTTGCCGGTTGCGGTGGGATTTGGCGTTTCAAACGCCGACCAGGCCCGCCTCGTGGCGCGCCATGCCGATGCCGTGGTGGTGGGCAGCGCCATTGTCCAGAAAATCGCAACCTGCGGTCATTCCACTGGCGGGCTCGAATCGGTGGCTGGTTTCGTGCAAAATTTGGTCACGGCGGTGGCGGAAATCTGATTGGAATAATGAATATGAGTGCAATCTCCAAAAAACAAAAACAAGATCGGTTTGTGGTCGTGATGGCGGGCGGGCGCGGTGAACGCTTCTGGCCGTTAAGCCGTGAAAAAACCCCAAAACAATTGCTGGCCATTCTGGAAAAAAAATCATTTTTACAGGAGGCAGTGGAACGGGTGCTGCCGTTGGCGCCTCCCCAAAATATTTTTGTAATCACCAATGCCGCCCAGTTGGCCGCCGTCCGGCGCCAGTTGCCGAAACTTCCCACTGAAAACCTGATTGCCGAGCCTGTGGGGCGCGATACCTGTGCCGCCGTAACCCTCGGCGCCGCCTTGGTGGGGGCGCGGTCCACCACCGCCACCATGGCCGTGCTGCCCGCCGACCACGTCATACCCGATGCCAAGTCGTTTTGCGCCGTTCTGGACGATGCCTTCACACTCGCGGAACGGGGCCAGGTGATTGTTACTTTGGGAATCAAACCCACCGAGCCTGCCACCGGATATGGCTATATTCGGACCGGATCCGCTTTGCCGGCTCCCGCAGGTGTCGGCAAGTTGAAAACAACTTTTTTCAAGGCGGACGCCTTTGTGGAAAAGCCGGATTTGGATCGGGCCCGGCAATACCTTGAAAGCGGGACTTACCGTTGGAATGCCGGGATGTTTGTTTGGAGTTTTGTGACCATCACCAACGCGTTGGAACAGCATCAACCAGAGATGCACGCAGCCTGCCAGCGTTGGTTCAAGGCGGCAGCACGGCCAAGGTCGCTCGCCCGGCTGCTGGCCAAGGAATATCCCTCTGTTCCCAAGGTTTCCATTGATTATGCGCTCATGGAAAAAGCCCAGAATGTGATTGTGGCTGACGGCACGTTTGAGTGGGATGACCTCGGCGCATGGCCTGCCTTGGCCCGTCATCTCAAGGCGGATGCGGAAGGAAATGCCGTCGCAGCCGAATTCATTCATGTGGATGCAGCCAGAAACATTATTTTTGACGCCCGAACCCGTCACCGCACCCCCATTGCGGTAGTGGGCTTGCGCGACTCCATCTTGGTGCAAACCGATGACGCAGTATTGCTCGCGCATAAATCCCAGGCCCAAAAAATCAAGGACTTGGTAAAAAAACTGGCTTCCGACCGGCGGTTTAAAAAGCTGGTCTGAGGAAGCTGCGGTGAGTTGTTATTTTCGTTTTTTTGCGGACATTAACCCGGCTACCGCTGCTGGATCGAAGTTTTTTTCACGAGGTGGACTGTCAGAGCGTGTCTGAAAAATCATGAAAGACCCGCTTGAATTCGTAAACCGAAGTGGAAAAAAGGTCGCTATGCGGGAAGGGTTGAGAGAATAGGGATTGATGATCAAACCATCCATGCCGACCCTGCACAACACGACCTTCACTGAAATGACCCCGCCCTTTGGTTCAGCCAAGTTTGTTTTGCAGGAGATGACCAAGGCCATTACGCCCTGGCGCGGGTTGGCCAGTTTCATCTCTTTCCCGGGGCAGATTGGTATTACCGGGCAGGTGCGGCAACATCTGCCCTTCGCCGAACCCGCCTCCAACAGGTTTTTAATTGGAACCTTCGATTTAAAAGGTGTGCATCTTTTTTCTTGTTTAAAAAGTTCAGCCTTTGAATGGGTTGTAGATTTCAATCTCGAAAATCTTGAAATTTTTGTTCCACGCTTAAAAAATATAAATCATTCGTAATTAATACCATATAAATATTATTATGATTTTT
>DAIDJC010000323.1 GCA_027451565.1 Limisphaerales bacterium
AGGCCGGTTTTCCACCCAGGCCTCTTTCCACACAGCTCTCTCGCAGCAAGGTAGATAAACCCGTCAATCAAGACAATCTTGACTTGGGCAGTGAGTTGGGAAAGATTCCCAAAGTCTTATGGCGGCCAAGAACAATGAAAAGAAAAAGTTAAATCGCGCCACCCAACGCGACCTGGACACCAAAATCCGGTTCATCGAGGGCATCGTGCGGCGTGATCCTAATTACGTGGATGCTCTTCAATTGTTGGGGGACCACTACACCCAGCGGGGACTTTTTTCCGAGGGTTTAAGGGTGGACGAACACCTTGCACGCCTGGAACCCAAAAATCCCCTCGTTTTCTACAACCTGGCTTGCAGCTATTCCCTGACCGAGGAGTTTGACAATGCGGTGCTGGCCTTGGAACGCGCCATCGCGCTGGGCTACCGGGATTTCACCTGGCTCTCCAAGGATCCAGACCTAAAAAAACTGCGTGCTCAACCCATTTTTTTGGAATTAAAGGCCAAAATAAGGGAATTGAAGGCCAAACCGCGTTGATGGCCGGTTGAATGAGGTGGCTGGGCGCGCCTTTTTCTTCATTCATCGTTTATTATGCTTCGCAAATCTTACCGATTGCCGATAAGAGGTTCACTGGCTCCACTGAAATTTCCTTTTCAAACATGAAAGTCCGCATAGGCCGCAAAAAGGTACAACATCGAACCGTTTCATTTGATGCCGCCCGGAACGTGGTGCTGCTGATCGAGCAACGCCTTTTACCCCATCGTTTTGAGGTCATCGCCACCAAGGATTACCCGGCAACAGCCCGGGCCATTCGGGACATGGTTGTTCGCGGGGCGGGAGCCATAGGGGCCACGGCCGCCTATGGACTGGCCCAGGGCATGAGAGCTTTTCGCGGCACCAACCCGGACGCTTTTGAACGGCATGTGGAAAAGGTTTTTCAAACGCTGGCAAACGCCCGACCCACTGCAGTGGACCCGGTAAATGCCATGAAACAAGTTCGCCACCGCGCCTCGCTGGGCGGCACGGTGGCACAGCGGCAGGCGCTGGCCCTGGAGGCGGCTGAGGCCTTTGCCTCCGAAGATATCGAACATTGCACGGCCATAGGACGGCACGGATGCAAGCTTATCCGCAATGGGATGAACGTCCTGACCCATTGCAACGCGGGCTGGCTCGCCTTTGTGGACGTGGGTTCCGCCACTGCCCCGCTCTATGCCGCGCAAGCCTTGGACAGGCAATTTCATGTTTTTTGCGATGAAACCCGTCCACGCTCACAAGGCGCCTCCCTCACCGCTTGGGAACTGGCCCAGCAACAAATCTCCCACCACGTCATCGCAGACAATGCGGCAGGGCATTTGATGCAGCGCGGGGAAATTGACCTGGTTATCGTTGGCAGTGACCGGGTAATCGGGCGGACCGGCGAGGTGGCCAATAAAATTGGAACTTACACCAAGGCAGTGCTCGCTGCGCGCCATAAAATCCCATTTTACGTGGCCATCCCCTGCTCCACCATTGACTGGCAAATGCGGCGCGGTCGGGACATTCCCATTGAGGAGCGGCATGAAGACGAAGTGCTCGGAGCCTGGGGTGTGGACCAGACGGGCCGACGCTCCTTCGTGCGAGTGGCCAACCCAACCAGCAAAGCCAGGAATCCCGGCTTTGATGTCACCCCCCCGGACTTGATCACGGGAATCATCACTCCGGCGGGAATAATCAAGCCAAGCCGCATCTGGTCCGAGCGGCATAAATTAGGTTTTCCAGGCCCGCAACCGGTTTGAGGTCCGAGTCTACGCAGGGGCGCTGCGGCGAAAGGTTCTGGTTGGACCCGGTTTTTACCACCACCTTCAACCCAGCCAGTGGGTCAGGACCCTGTAAACGACCCAAGAAGCCGCGTAAGCCAGGCCGGTCATGTAGAAAATTTGAAACAACGGCCATTTCAAGCTGTTGGTTTCGCGTCGCACCACCGCCGAGGTGGAGAGGCATTGCGCAGCTAAAATGTAAAAAACCAGAAGACTGGCACAGGTGGCCGTGGTGAATACCGGCGTCCCATCGGTTCGCACCGCCTTTTGCAAGGTCTGATACAGCGATTCCGGGTGGTCATCAGCATTCTCGCCGAGTCCATAAACAATCGAAAGAGTGGAAACCACGGCTTCACGCGCGGCAAATGAGCTTAAAATGCCAATGCCGATCTGCCAGTCAAATCCCAATGGTTGAATCACCGGCTCGATCAAATGGCCAATCCGGCCCGCAAAAGAATGTTGAAGGGCGTTTTGAGCGGCAAGCCTTTCAGCCGAATCCCGCAAACCATTGGCGGCGGAAAGATTTCCCGCCTGGGCCAGTTGATCAGCCTGGGCGCTCATGGCGACCACCTGGGATGGAGGCTGGGATTTGGGGTAATGGGAAAGGGTCCAGAGCACCAGTGAAATGACCAGGATGATGGTTCCGGCCTGTTGCACAAAAATTTTTGCGCGGTCATAGGTGTGGAGCAGCGCGGTTCGCCAGCCGGGAATGCGGTAGGGGGGCAATTCAATGACCAGGGCCTGACTGCCACCCGGCAACAGGGTGCCGCGCAACAACAAAGCCATGCCCATGGCAAAAATAATGCCCGTGGCATAGGCGCCTGAAAACAACAAGGCCGCCTTCAACGGCGAGTGGGGAAACAAAAGGGCCGTCACCATGGCATAAACGGGAATGCGGGCGGAACAGCTCATCAGGGGCGCCACAAGGATGGTCACCAACCGGTCTCGCCAGTTGTCAATGATTCGGGCAGACATGATTGCTGGAATGGCACATGCATGG
>DAIDJC010000324.1 GCA_027451565.1 Limisphaerales bacterium
GGTCTTCAGGTAGGTCTTCAGATCATCAAAATTGGTTAGGATGCCGTCCAAGGCCAGGTCTCGGAGCGGCTTGTTTTTCAGGAAATCCTGCAAGGGCGCTTCATCCAGCACGGTGTTCAGGGAATTGCCGCCGGCGAGGGCGTTGGTGATGATGGCATCAGTCACCACGGGTTGCATGTCATCGCGCTGCCACAGGGATGTCAGGCCCGGATAGGTGGCAAAGCGGGGTGCTGCAGATGGATTTTGGGCCAGGAACCCGGCAAGATCAGAAATCTCGTAGAAGCTGGGGGGCAATGTGTGAACGCCTGCGGCTACACGCCCCAGGCTGGCATTGGACATATCCGCGCCCAGTTGGTTGATGAGCCGGATTTGCAGCGGCTGGGTGTTGGCGGCGGCGGCTTGTGTGGTAAAATAGGCAATGTTGTAAAAGACAAAACTCACCAGCACGAAATAGACCGCCCCGTTCATCAACCCAATCAGAATGCCCAGCTTGGTGTTCAGCCGCTGGAACATGGCATGACGCAATTCAGATTCCTTATGCTTGAAACGAACCTCGATCTGGCGGCTGATTTTCATGCCAATGGAGGTCAGAATCACCGTCACCAGAATAAAACCGCAAATGGGAGCCAGGAGCCAGGTCAGAAGTGGATCGTCAACGCCCAGATGGGGAAGCACAAAATGGAAGATGCCTCCCAGCATCGGTCCAAACAAGGCGCCCAAAATGGCGCCGCAAAAGTAAAACGCAGCCACAATCCCACCCTGGCCCCAGCCAGCCAGCGCCAGAACCACCAGCAATGCCACAGCAATGATCCAAATGCTCATGCACCCATTTAAAGCGCATCCCAGTCAAAAAGCACGATTAAAATGCGCCTGAAATGTCTTGATTGGTGGCAAACCGATGTATGCTGGAGGGGTGAATATTTCCGTGGTGATTCCTGCCTTTAACGAGGAAAAACTTTTGCCTGGTGCCTTGGCCGCCGTGCATAAGGCGCTCGATGCCTTTAGGAAAAAAGGTTGGGGCGTGGAAATCGTGGTTTGTGACAATAATTCCACTGATCGCACCGCTGTGCTGGCCCGCGAGGCGGGAGCCCGGGTGGTCTTTGAGCCCGTAAACCAGATTGGACGCGCCCGGAATAGCGGCGCTGCAGCCGCGACCGGGGATTGGCTTGTTTTTGTGGATGCAGATTCCGCGCCCACCGCGGCTTTGTTTGAGGACGTGGCGGAGCAAATCCGGTCGGGGAAATGCCTCGCCGGCGGCTCGACCGTCGTTTTGGATGAACACCACTTCAGTGCTGATTTATTGGTGGCGCTTTGGAACGGCCTCAGCCGTTGGCAGCGTCTTTTGGCCGGGTCCTTCATTTTTGTGGAGCGCCGGGTTTTTCATGAGTTGGGGGGATTCGATGCCAAATTATATGCCGCAGAGGAATTGGAGCTTTCCCAAAGGCTGAAAAAGCGGGCCCGGCTTGAAGGGCGTTCCATCGTGGTTTTGCACAGGCATCCCTTGAAAACGTCCGCCCGGAAATTAAAGCTGTACAGTTTCAGGGAAAGGTTTGTCTTTTTCATTCAAACCCTTTTCTGGCACCGCCGCTCGGTGGCCAGTCGTGAAGCCGCTTACTTGTGGTACGATGGACGGCGCTGATGCCGCATCAACCCTGGCGCCGTTTGTACATGAGAAAATCCAGGTACTTGATTATTTGCTCCTTCATTTCCTGCCGGGGCACAATGGCGTCTATCAGTCCGTGATCCAGCAGGAATTCAGAGGTTTGAAACCCTTCGGGAAGATCGGCGTGAGTGGTGTCCTTGATCACCCTTGGACCTGCAAAGCCCACCATGGCCGCAGGTTCAGCCAGGATCAAATCCCCCAGTGCGGCGTAACTGGCCATGACTCCACCATAGCTGTTGTTGGTCAGAATGCTAAAATAAGGAAGCTGTTGGCGCGCATGATAAGCCAGCGCCGCGCTGGTTTTGGCCATTTGCATCAGGCTGGTGGATCCTTCCTGCATGCGCGCGCCGCCGCTGGTGGAAATGATGACCACCGGCCAGTTGCCTTCGGTGGCGCGCTCAATCAACCGAGTCAGCTTCTCTCCCACCACCGACCCCATGGAACCGCCCAGAAAACCAAAATCCATCACCCCCAGGGCCACCCGATGGCTTCCTATCTTGCCTATGCCCGTGACCACTGCGTCCATGAGCATGGTGGACTTTCGGTCCCGCTCGAGTTTGGCGCGGTAACCGGTGAACTTCAAAAAGTCCACGCTCGTCATGGTGGCATCCATTTCCTCAAAGCTGCAGGTCTCCACCAGCGAATGGATGCGTTCCCTGGAGCCAATGGGAAAGTGGTGCTGGCACTTGGGGCAAACCTTCAGTTTTTCATCCAATTCCTTGTCGAAAATCATATTCTCGCAGGATGGACATTTGGTCCAAAGCCCCTCGGGGATCTCGCGCTTGCGGGTTTTTGAATTATCCGAGCCTAATTTGGCCTTGCTGGGCAACTGGGGTTTCACCGGGGGCGGAGTCAGGGCGGGTTCGACCTGTTCCACTCCCAAAGCTGCCTTCGTCAGATATGTGGTTGCCATGACTCGATAGTATTCACAGCCCGCGTGCCACTGTCCAGACACAAACCTCCGCCGAACCGGCTGCTTTCAGGGCCTTAGCGCAGGCGTTGGTGGTGGCTCCAGTGGTGAAAATGTCATCCACCAGCACAACGCGTTGCTTATCAAGTCTTTTACCGCTTTTCACCCTGAAGGCTCCGTGCATGTTT
>DAIDJC010000325.1 GCA_027451565.1 Limisphaerales bacterium
TCAATGGAAACTTAAAGTTGATCAACTTTAAGCCGGGCTTTGCTTTAGGTCAAGAATGGCCTGTTCCGGGGGGGCAAATCATGACTATGCTGGGGGGTTGGGCGGGGCGGGGGCAAAATGGAAACGGAATGATTAATCACGGGGATTAAAATTGGATTCAGATGCCAACTGGGTCCATAACTGACGCTGGGCATCGGTCATTTTAGCGGGAAGGACAAGGCGGGTGACGACGAAAAGGTCGCCACGGCCGCCGTCGCGCTGGGGCAGGCCACGGGCACGGACACGTAATTTTTGGCCGCTGGAGGTGCCGGGGGGTATCTTGATGTTCACCTTGCCATCCAAGGTGGGAACGGCAATTTCCTTGCCGAGGGCGGCTTCCCATGGCGCGAGGTCCAGCTCATGAATCAGGTCGCTTCCGGAGACCTCGAAATCAGGATTTCGGGCGAAGCGAACATTCAGGTAAAGATCGCCGCTGGGCCCGCCGGCCACGCCGTGCTCACCGCGCCCGGCCAGCCTCAGTTTCTGGCCTTCTGCCACTCCAGGTGGAATGCGCACTTGATGGCTTTCTGTGCGGTCCTCGTGGCGGACTGTCACGGTGCGCACCGATCCTTTCAAGGCTTCTTCCAGCGAGACCATGATGTCTCCCTCCATGTCCTGTCCCCGTTCAGCGGCGCCGGCGGATGAGAATCTACCGGAGCGGTCCCGCATGCGCGCGCCGAACAACTGCTCGAAGAAACTACTGTAGCCGGTGCCGCCAAATTCAAAATCAGCGCTGGATGGGCCGCTTGGGAAACCGCCTTGATGGCCGCCGCTGCGGCGGCCCTGCGGTGAACGAAAATCCGCACCGGATTTCCAATCCGGACCCAGTTCATCATATTTTTTCCGTTTGCCCGCATCGCCAAGGACTTCATAGGCTTCGTTGATTTCCTTGAATTTTTCCTCAGCCACTTTTTTATCACGGGCCACATCGGGATGAAATTCACGGGCCAGTTTGCGAAAGGCTTTCTTAATATCGGTGTCCGAGGCGGTCCGCGGGACGCCAAGAATCTTGTAGTAATCTTTGAATTGAACTGCCATGGATTAGCAATTTGCCTGAGGCAATGGGTTTGTCAAAGCTCGTGATTGCCATGGGTCCGCACTGATGGCCGTCTGGCATGGAAAGGAGTTGCAAGGTTTTCAAGCCTTGCCTTGGCCTCTCCGGGCTACTGGGGAGATTTAGCGGGTTCGGCGCAGCTATTGCGGGGTTTTGGTGTTATCCACGCTCAAAAACAGGGTCCCGCCCTGGGCACCGAACCTTCTCCAGATTTTAAGCAGGATATGATCGCCTTTCGCGGAACGGCCATAATGAACGGCGTCATCGGCACTGCTGATATTCTGTCGGTTGATCTGGACGATCACGTCATTGGGCTCCAAACCAGCAGCGGCAGCGTTGGAAGCGCCGTCCACCATGGCGACCAAGGCGCCCTGCACTGAATCCGGCAGGTTCAACTGATTGCGGATGTCTTCGTCCAGGTCGGCCACCTGCACACCATCCATGGCATCAGTTCTTGGCTGTTGATTGGGGGCAGAGTTAACGGATTCAGGTCCGCTGCCGGACTCGGAAACGGTTCCCAGCATGACATTGATTGTCCTCGGGGAACCATTGCGAATCAAACGTACTTGCACCTGGGAACCCGGCTCCAGTTGGGAAACCACGGCCTTGAGATTATCCGCCCCGGTCACAGGTTTGCCAGCCACGGAAAGAATGACGTCCCCGGATTTCAGCCCAGCCTTGTTTGCGGGTGAGTCAGGCAGGACATCGCCGATAAGGGCACCGTTTTGATCGGGCACGTCAAATTGCTGGGCCAAACCTGAGTCCAAGTCCTGCGGAACCACGCCGAGATAGCCGCGGGTGACTTTTCCACCGGTCAATAGCCGTTCCAAAACCGTTCGCGCCATATTGGATGGCACGGCAAAGCCGATTCCATTATTACCCCCGCTGGGACTAATGATGGCGGTATTGATGCCAACCAGCCGGCCCTCGGAATCCACCAGCGCTCCGCCGGAATTTCCCGGGTTGATGGCGGCATCGGTTTGAATGAAATTTTGAATTTGGGCGCGGTTGTCACCATCAAAATCGAATCCACTCCTTCCCAATGCGCTGACGATGCCCATGGTCACCGTCTGGCCCACGCCGAATGGATCGCCAATAGCCAGAACCACGTCTCCCACCTCCAGTTGATCGCTGTCAGCAATCGTGATGGCGGGCAGGTTGTTTGCGGTAATTTTCAGCACGGCAACATCTGTGGAAGGATCCCGCCCGATGATTTTGGCGGGGTATTCCTTTTTGCCTTGCCCCACTGAAACCTTCACTTCATCGGCGTCCGCCACGACATGGTTGGCTGTGAGAATATAGCCATCGGACGAGACAATCACACCAGAACCCAAACCTTCCTCCCGTCGGAGATGCGTCTGATTGTTCTGATCCGGGGCGAATTGGTCGCCAAAAAACTGGCGGAAAAAAGGATCTTCCAAGAATGGATTGCGCTGGGGCCTCTCCTTGATAAAGCGCGTGGAAAAAATGTTGACCACGCTTGGCGCCGCCTTTTCAATGACCGGCGCAAAACTATTACCCAATCGCGAGTCCCTGTTGAGCGGACTTTTTTCCAGGTTAAAAACAGGAACCCCGGCCCGGACTGGAGGCGGAAACCGCAGGCTGGACAGCAAAACCACGAGCCCCATGGCGGCCATGACCGACACCAAA
>DAIDJC010000326.1 GCA_027451565.1 Limisphaerales bacterium
TTTTTTGGGGGGGGGGGGGAGTCGTGTTTGAACCCGAAAAGCGAAATTCAAAACGCCAATGCGCCAATTTACCTGGCGCAAACTCTTTGGAAAAATTTTGCCGGACCGCTTCGGGTATGGTTTCGATTTTTCAAAAAAGTTTCCGCTCCAGCATCTTGCCGCATCTTGGCCTTTTCAATTTCGCTTTCGCGTTGAAAATGGTTTTGGATTTCCAAAACCATCCTCCGGGTATATCGTGCCGATGAATTATTTTATGCCTCAACCCATACCGTATCTGAATCTCAAGGCCCAAATTCAACCTTTGCGAGAGGAATTGGATACAGCCATCCGGCGGGTGGTGGATCAATGCGGTTTTTGCCTGGGACCCGACACCTTGCAGTTCGAGAAGGATTTTGCGCGTTTTTGCGGGGTGGAACATGCGATTGGATTCAACAGCGGCACATCGGCCCTTCATGTGGCCATGCTGTTGCTGGACCTCAAGCCGGGAGATGAAGTCATAACCACCCCTTACACTTTTGCCTCAACAAGTTGGGCCATCTCTTATACTGGTGCCAAGCCGGTTTATGTGGACATTGAGGAGGCAACTTTCAACTTGGATCCGCGAAAGATCGAGTCTGCCATCACCCCGCGAACCCGGGCCGTTGTGCCGGTACACTTATACGGGCAACCGGCGGACATGGATCCCATCCGCGAGATTTGCCGGAAACACAGCCTCGCCGTGGTGGAGGATGCCGCGCAGGCCCACGGAGCCAGGTACAAGGGCAAAGGGGTGGGGACCATGGGCGATTCCAGCATATTCAGTTTTTATCCTGGCAAAAACCTTGGTGCATTTGGGGAGGGAGGCGCCTTGGTGACTCATCGCGCGGATTGGGACAAGCGCGCCCGCTCCCTGCGCGAACATGGTTCCACCGTCCGGTATCATCATGACGAGATTGGTTACAATTACCGCATGGAAGGCATCCAGGGGGCTGTGCTGGGAGTGAAACTCAGGTATTTGTCAGGATGGATAAAGGCCCGGCAACGCATTGCCCGGCGCTATCATGAACTCCTGGCCTCGACTCCCTTGCAATTGCCGGTTGAGGCTGCCTATGCGGAAAGCGCCTGGAACCTTTACGTGGTCCGCCATCCCCGGCGTGATGAGTTGAAGGCTTTTCTGGAGGCGAATCAAATCGGCTGTGCGCTTCATTACCCGCTGCCTTTGCATTTGCAGAAATGCTACGCTTTTTTGGGCCACAAACCCGGGGACTTTCCCGTTTCCGAAAAGGCCGGGCGTGAATGCCTCAGTCTTCCGATTTTTCCGGAGCTGACCGATTCGGAGGTGGAACGCGTGGCGGAAACCATCCGAGGGTTTTTCGGGTTGAAATGAACAAGGCCACCATCCCTGGCCTCTGTTTTCGACTCGCTTCGCGGCGTAAAAACCAATTGTCAACCGGCGACTTTTTCCACCTTTTTGGGTCCTTATTTTTATTTGAATTTAGAATTTGGCTCTGAGATTATGCTAGAATGAACATACTTCGCATAGTGGGGGTGGCGTTTTTTGCTTTCTGTGTTTCGATCCGGGCGAGTTCTGGGCAGGAGACGGCCTTTTGGTACCAAGGCCAGCTTAATGAATCGGGTAAACCAGCCAATGGATTGTATGATCTGCAATGTTCACTGTATGATTCATTGACCAACGGCAATTTGATTGCCGGGCCGGTCATTGTGGCAAGTAATTCCGTGGCCAACGGGTTGGTGCAGGCGGCAATTGATTTTGGCCAGGTTTTCAAGGGGACGAACTTGTGGCTTGCCATCGGGGTGCGCACCAACAGCGTCAATGGCACCTTCACTGATTTGACACCCCGCCAGGCTCTGCTTCCGGTTCCGTATGCGGAATTTGCCACGGCTTCTGCCGGTTTGACGGGTGACTTGTCCGCCAGCCAATTGACGGGATTAATTCCCACCACGTCAATTTCCGGGTTGTATCCTTCGCTGGTTACTTTCAGCAATTTCGAGGACAGTTTTGCCGGGGATTTTTTTGGAAATGGCGCCGGGGTGACCAACCTCAACGCTACCCAGGTCAGCTCGGGGACGCTGGCAGACCAGCGGTTGTCCTCCAATGTACCGCTTCTCAATGGCATCCAGAGTTTTACCGGGTCAAATTACTTTTCCGGGGCCAATATTTTCACAAATCGGGCCAATGGTTTTGTGGGTAGTTTTTATGGCAACGGCCTGGTGGGGTGGATACCCGTGAGCGAGACAAGCACGCAGGCCATGCCGGATGCGGGTTACATGCTGCTGAGTTCCAGTCTGACGACGCTAACCTTGCCTGCCACCAACCAATTGTACCTGGGAGATGTGGTGCGTGTGGCTGGCGAGGGCACCGGAGGCTGGCTGGTGCAACAGCAGGCCAATGAATCCATTTTTGGCCATTTCCTGACTGCCGGCAACGACTCATGGTTGCCCTCCAGCGCGGCAAGCATGGGATGGGATGCCATCGCCTGCTCCTCGGATGGAACAAGATGGGTGGCGGGCGCTTCGGGTGGCGGAGGAATATCAACTTCCACGGACGGAGGGGTTACATGGTCGGTCTCCGGCAATTTTCCAAGTCAATCCTCGCCGACCTGCGCGGCATCTTCGGCTTCGGGAAACACTTTGACTGCGGTGGTCTATGGACAAGGCATACTTTACTCCACCAACTCCGGGGGAACGTGGTATTCCGGCGCAGCGCCCAGCCCTGCCAATTGGTAATGCGTGGCA
>DAIDJC010000327.1 GCA_027451565.1 Limisphaerales bacterium
ATGGGGGCACCCGGACGGCGGCGATCACGGGGTCCTACGTGGCGCTTATGCTGGCAGTGCGCAAACTGATGCAACAGGGCAAACTGGCGGAGAACCCCGTCAGGGAAGCGGTGGCAGCGGTGAGCGTGGGGGTGGTGCGGGGGGCGGTGCTGCTGGATTTGTGTTATGAAGAGGATGCGGCTGCGTCCGTGGACATGAATCTGGTGATGAATGGGCGGGGTGAATTTGTGGAAATGCAGGGAAGCGGCGAAGAGTCCACTTTCACGGAAGGGGAACTGGCAGTGATGTTGGAGTTGGGCAAAAAGGGGATCCAGGAACTGCTCAAAGGGCAGGCATTGGCGCTCTCGGAGGGAACCCCGTGACCCGGTCAAAGCGGGGCCGGGCTGGGGCAACGACGGGCGCCCGGCGGCATGGAGTTTTTCCGGGAATCTCTCCAGCGGTGACACGGCTCCTGATGGTGCGCCATGGCGAGGTGGAGAAAAAATACCACCGGAAGTTTGGCGGTAGAATTGACATGAACCTGTCGGCATCGGGACGGGGGCAAAGCTTGAAACTGGCCGATTATTTGCGCGGCAAAACGCTGGATGCCATTTATGCCAGCCCCATGAAAAGAGTTCGGCAAACGTTGGCTCCCACTGCAAAGGCTTGGAAAGGGCAGGTGACGATCCTGGAGGGGTTGAGGGAGATTGATTTTGGGGACTGGAGCGGCCTGGGTTGGAAGGAGGTTGAGGATCAATTCGGATTTGCAGCTCATGACTGGCTGGACCAGATTGAACGACATGGGATTCCCCATGGCGAGAGCGGCGCCATGTTTCGCAGCAGGGTGGAACCGTGTTTAAGGCAGATCATTCGGAACCATTCTTCACAAAACGTGGCTATTTTCTGCCATGGCGGGGTGATCCGGATGATGCTGGCGTTATTGCTGGACCTGCCCCTGCCCAAGACCAATCATTTTGATATTGAATATGCCAGCGTAACGCAAGTGGCGCTTCACGAGCACATGGCGGAAATTGAACTTTTGAACTTCACGCCCTGGCGTGACTTGGTGGGATGAGAGCTGTCAAACGTGACCGGGGCAGTTTGCCGGACGGGCTCTGGAGCCTGTGTGTGGAGACATCATGGGAAGCCGAGGACGCCGTGGCCGCGGGTTTGGGCGCCCTAACGGGCCTGGCGGTCGCTGTTTATCGGGATTTGGAAAATGGTTCCAGCCGGGTGACTGTTTATGCCAGCAAGCCCTTTGGAAGCATTTTGGCAGAAAAGGTGAGGGATGAGATTGGCCAGATTCAGCGCTGCGGCTTGAAAACCGGACCTGGCCGCGTGCAGATCAAACGGGTGAAACGGGAGGACTGGAGAGAATCGTGGAAAAAACATTTTCCTGCGTTCATGGTGGGAGATGTTTTGCTGGTCAAGCCAAGCTGGTCCCATCGCAAACCCCGGCGCGGGCAGGCTGAGGTGGTCTTGGATCCTGGCTTGAGCTTCGGCACAGGCCAGCATCCCACCACAGGATTCTGCCTTTCTGAAGTTGTCGCCCGGCGGGCGCCCGGCGGCGGCAGCTCGCTGCTGGATATTGGCACCGGCACGGGTATCCTGGCTCTGGCCGCTGTAAAACTGGGTTATACTCACGTGGAAGGACTGGATTTCGACCCCGTGGCGGTGAAAGTAGCCCGGGAAAACGCGGTTTTGAATGGAGTAGAGGGAAAGGTCAGGTTCCGACAGGCCAATGTGGAGGCTTTAAGAGTGCCGCCCCGGCGCAAACATGAGGTGGTTTGCGCCAATCTCATGGCCAATCTGTTGATGGCTTCGCGTGAAAAAATCGTGGCGCAGGTCGCAGAAACGGGCGCTTTGGTCCTGGCGGGCATCCTGCGGTCTGAGTTCTCCCAAGTGGTTGAATCTTTTGAATCGCTGGGTTGGAAATGTGTCCGAGCGCGAACCGAAAAAGAATGGCGGTCCGGATCTTTTCAAAGAGCCTCCTGAGCCACCCAATCCAACGGGAGGCATGGACCCCAGCCAGGACCGGCGAGAATTGTCCAAAGGAGTCTTTTTTGAGCCAAGTTGGCTAAACCAAGCCAGTCATTGACCCGCAAATAGTCCTGCCATGCTTTTTTGGCCATTCATGCCATGTTTGGAGATTGAACAACTCCGGGAAGAAATTGAATGGTTTGTTTGCAATTTCAACGGTGGGGGGCTGGCTTGCCTCCATTTTTTGGGGTGAAAAACAAGAGGAAACCTCCAAAAACCGCCGCTTGGAAACAAATTTGAACAAACGAGGATGAGAAAGCGTCTTATTATCGTGGTCAGGATTGACAGTGCGTTAAAAATTTGTGACAATTAGATGTCAGCGAAGTTCGTTTGGCATTGTTTAGGCTGTAGGCATGATTGAAGTTGGATGAAAGGAAAAAAGCCATGACAAAAACAATGGAAGTGATCAATGAGGCTGTACGCAATCCAAAACATCCGTTTCGCAAAACGGAATTGGTTCCGAAAAAATCCCACAAAAACCGGTATGAACGCCGGAAAATCAAGGAATACCTGCATTTAGGAGACTGGTTGGCCGAAGAATTGGCCTGAACCGGACGGTTGCACCAAGCGGTGGGTGTGTTGAAAAAGAGCCAGTTGGGTAGTATGCGACTGGCGGAGCAGGATCAAGTTCCCTCTCAAACCTCGATTCTCTGGCCTCAAACGATGTCTTGGGTTCAGTTCCAGGATCGTTGCATGGGGATGTGGTGGATGGAG
>DAIDJC010000328.1 GCA_027451565.1 Limisphaerales bacterium
CTGGGGATGGCGCTTCGCGTGGATGGGCGGAAGCTGAGTGAGCTTGCCGCAGGCTGGCGCCCTGCCAGCGTGGATTTGGCGCAATGGCGGGAGTTGAGGATGATCACCACTCGCACCCCGGATTTTTCCGTGAATTGCTATCTGGTTTGGGATGAGGTCACCCGTGAAGCGGCATTATTTGACACGGGAATTTCGGCAGAACCCATACTGGAACTTGCACAAAAGGAGCAACTACAGATGCGGCATGTGTTTATAACGCATTCTCATTATGACCATGTGGATGCGTTGCCGGCGTTGCGGCAGGCTTTTCCCAAGATTAAGGTTCACAGTGGATCGCGGCACGCGCCCGTAGATCAAAGAAACAAGGTGGCGGAGATCATTCATTTGGGGGGGTTGCGGATTACACACCGGGAAACGCCTGGGCACGCTGAGGACGGGGTCACCTACATTGTGGGCAATTGGCAAGAGGACGCCCCGCATGTGGCCATCGTGGGCGATACGATTTTTGCGGGGTCCATGGGGAATGGGAACGGTTTTTGGGATCTGGCCCGGTCAAAGGTGCGGGAACAGATATTGACCCTGCCGGAAAACACGTTGATCTGTCCCGGGCATGGGCCCTTGACCACGGTGGGCGATGAAAAGGCCCACAATCCCTTGGTGTAAACCTTTCAAGCCTGCTCCCGGAGGTAAACCGGGTGCGAGTGGCAACCTGTCATGAGCCAATTATCGGCAATTCCATTGCGCTGCATTTTGCTGACAATGTTGCTTGTGCCGGGGTGGGGGCGCGCAGGCGGATTGGCGACAAATCTTGGAACGGACCCGGCTCCGCCGCAACCAATGCGCGAATATCGTGCGGCATGGATAGCCACGATGGCCAACATAGATTGGCCTTCCCGTCCGGGCCTGCCTGCAAACCAGCAAAAGGCAGAATTGATTTCATTGATTGACCGGGCTGCTGCGCTGCATTTCAACGCCATTTTCTTTCAAGTCCGGCCCTTGAGCGATGCAGTTTATCCATCTGCCATGGAGCCATGGTCGGAGTTTCTGACAGGGCGCCAAGGCCAATCCCCATCGCCGTGGTATGACCCGCTGGCGCTGGCCATAGCCGAGGCTCATTTGCGAGGGTTGCAATTGCATGCATGGTTCAATCCTTTCCGAGCCGGGCATCCACTCGCAAAATCGCCCCCTGCGGCCAACCAAGTCATCCGCACCCATCCGGAATGGGTGGTGCGGTATGGAACCCAGACCGTGGTGGATCCCGGCCAGCCTGCCGGCAGGGAACATGTGCTGGCAGTGATTGCGGACGTGGTGCGGCGTTATGACGTGGATGGGATATTATTGGATGATTACTTTTATCCCTACCCGGAAAAGGATCACGAAGGCCGCGCCATTGATTTCCCCGACACGAAGAGCTGGCTGCTTTACGGTGTACATAGCGGGCTGACCCGGGACGATTGGAGGCGGGACAACGTCAACCGGTTCGTCCTGAACCTGGCCACAACCTTGAAGTCCATCAAGCCCTGGGTTCAGTTTGGAATTAGTCCCTTTGGAATATGGCGTCCACAATACCCACCCTCAGTGAGAGGGTTTGATGCCTATGATCGGATTTTTGCGGATTCGCGGCGGTGGCTGGCATCTGGCTGGGTGGATTATTTGACCCCGCAGTTGTATTGGTCCATGTCGGCACGCGAGCAGGGATTCCCGGTTTTATTGGATTGGTGGAAAGGGCAAAACGCCTACGGTCGGCATGTCTGGCCTTCGTTGGAGGACGCGGCCGTGGGAGGGAAATTTTCAAGCGCGGAAATCGGGATGCAAATCGAAAGAGTGCGACATGGAACGGACCCAGGCGAAGCTCACTATCATTTGCGGAGCATCTTGGATAATCCTGATTTGGCGAGGGTTGTGGGGGGCATTTATGCCAGCCCAGCCTTGGTGCCTTTGTCGCCGTGGTTGAGTGATGTGCGGTGTTCCCGTCCGAATTTGGAAGTGGCCATCTGGAGGCAGACGGCGAGGTTGACGTGGGGAGCGGGTCCAGGCATCGAGCCTCGCTCGTGGTTGGTGCAGGTACACCAAAATGGAATGTGGTTCACACAAATCCTTCCCGGAAACACGCATCAATGCTATTTGAACCAGTTCAACGGGGATGAAGTGGCCGTGAGGGCGGTGAGCCGACTGGGGGAACTAAGCGCGCTAGTTGGATGGAAACATGCTGGCACCCCGTGACCGGTCCGGTCATGAGCATACACAAAATGGCTGAGGTGGGAGCGATCCCCGATTGAGGCAGGCCAACCCAGGTCCGCGCGAAGGGAAACAGGGCAAGAAGGTTTGGAAGGGTTGTAAGCCGATTTTTGTCTGCGCCTTGCGGCGGAGAGAATCATTTGTCTGAGCGACCGATACCCGAAGCCGGTTTCGTTTTCACGAAACGTGAAGCGGGCCGCCTCGCGGCTTCCTATTTGGTCTTGCACCCGATGGGGTTTTCCGTGCCGCGTCGCTTGCGCTTCGCGCGGTGCGCTTTTACCGCACCTTTTCACCCTTACCGCACGCCTCGCGGCGCCCGGCGGTTTATTTTCTGTGGCACTGTCCGTCAGCAGTCATTGAGACAGCCGCCCGCGTGTATCCCATGGGCAAAAGCCCGGGTTACGCGGCATCGCGCCCTGGGGAGTTCGGACTTTCCTCTTCCGGCGCGAGCCGGAAGCGATTCTCCACCCTTCCAAACC
>DAIDJC010000329.1 GCA_027451565.1 Limisphaerales bacterium
TTGGATAAGCAATGCCGACAAAAGCAGGTTCATTTACGTCAGTCCAGCCTTTGAGCATATCTGGGGACAACCCTGCACCGGGCTTTGCGAGTCATCCCAATGCTGGGTGGATTCACTGCACCCGGAGGACCGCAGCAGGGTCTTGGCCGGCCTCTTCTCGAGGGGCCAGGAAAGCGAGTACGACGAAATTTACCGCATCGTCCGGCCCGACAATTCCATTCGTTGGATTCAGGACCGCAGTTTCCCCATCAAGGATGAATCAGGCCGGATTTACCGGGTGGTGGGAATCGCTGATGACATCACGCACCGCAAGGCTGCCTTGGATTCCCTTGCGGAAAGCGAAGCCCGCAAGAGAGCCATCATGCAGGCCGCCCTGGACTGCATCATCACCATTGACCAGCAGGGAAACATCATAGAACTCAACACGGCGGCCGAGAAGATTTTTGCATTAAGCCAGTCCAGGTGCGTGGGGCAGAACGTGGTAGCCATCATTCCGCCCCCCTTCAAGCCATGGTTTTTAAACGGCCTGGCCTCGGGCTTTTTGGGAGTCAAGGGCCCGGCGCTGGGCAGCCGCATCGAAATCCCCGCCTTGAGGGCGGATGGCAGCCGTTTTTCCGCGGAATTCACCATCACCCCCATCAATCTGGCGGATCATGTGATGTTCACCATGTATATCCGGGACATCACCCAGCGTAAAAAGGCCGAGGCGGAGTTGCGCTCCCTCCCGCAACGCATCCTGAAGGCGCAGGAAGCGGAGCGTTCCCGGATCGCGCAGGAATTGCATGATGGCATCAATCAATTGATCGCATCGGTCAAGATGAGGCTCAGAAAAGTGGAGGCCGGACTACCGGAACTGAAGCCTGCGGCACGGGAAATCCTGCGGCGCTGCGACCAGGTCTTGGTGCAGGTGCTCGAGGAAAACCGGCGCATCGCCCATAACCTTCGCCCGGCGGAATTGGATAACCTGGGCCTGGCCGCCGCTTGCACCAGCTTCTGCAAGGATGTCCAGGCACGCACCAGCTTGCGTATTGATTGCCGCGTGGCAGCCTCCAAGCAGCGTCTGCCGCCAGCCAAGGAATTGCACCTCTTCCGTATCATCCAGGAAGCCATCAATAACATCTCCAAGCATGCCGGGGCCAAAAATGTCAAACTTTCCTTGCAGGTCCGCAATAACCTCGTCCTCCTCAGGATTCAGGATGATGGACAGGGCTTCGACCCCGCAGTGGTTGAGGCGGGCCGCAAAGCCCGTCACGGCCTGGGATTGACCAATATGCGCGAACGCGCTCTGGCCATGCATGGCGAGTGCGAAATCAAGGCCGAACCCCAAAAAGGCACTTCCATCTTCGTTCGCGTTCCCTTGGACGATGAAGAAGCGGACAAAAGCGATGAACCCGTGGATGGAAAGTTTTTGCAAAATGCAAAGAGCCTTCCGGTCTCCAGAAAAAAGCAGACCCTTGCGGCAGCCAGCTCAAAAAAAGGCAGACGTTGAGAATTGGCCAGGGCGCTCGTTCCGGAATTGGAGTGGTTGGGATGGGGCCAGACAAGACCTTGTGTGGCAAACCGCCTGGCCGCCTGCTTGTTTGAGCCCAAAAAGCGAAATGGAAAGGGTTAAGATGCGGCAAGATGCTGGAGCGGAAACTCTTCCAAGCCAGCCCGGTTAGGAATGGCTCATTGTATCCGTCAAAAGCTTGGCAATGGCGTCCTTGATTGCCAGCAAATGGGTGGGTTTGGGAATGACCAAGTCTATGGCCGCAACGTCGTGCGGGGGGTGCCCGGTGCACATTAGCACAGGCGTGCGTGGGGAACGGGCCTTGATTTGGTGCGCCATTTCACTACCCGACATTTCCGGCATGGAATTATCCGTGAGCACAAGGTTGTGGATGGACGGGTCGAACCGCTGCAAGGCCGCCTCTCCCGATTCCACCGAGTCCACATTGTAACCAAAATTGTTTAGAAACATTTTGGTTAAAATCCGGGTATCAATGTTATCGTCAACGAGTAATATGCCTTTTGGGCCCTGTGTCATTTTTAGTATAAAATTTCCGAAAATAAATTCACCGCTCCGCCTACCCCGGTCCTCAGGCCGCATCAAGAGGAAGTCTGAACGAATGACTAGAACCAACCCATTTCCCAAACCTCTGGCGCTGGCATGCCCACGGGTCCCCAAATACCCCGACCTAAACGTCACACGATTGTTGCGTGCGGTCCATCCATACTCTGTGCGACACTTGAAATCCTAGTGTATAAAGGGGTTTTGAAACAAGGCGACTTTGAGACACGCCATATCACCAAGCGGACATTGCCACCCCTCCCCGGCTCCCCATCAATCGGAATTGATGGATAGGGATAAAGACGCGGTGGATTTGACATGGCTTTAAACCATTCCAAGTGTCAATGATGCTCAACCCTTTCAAGTGTATAAAACAATCCAGCGCCTCTTATTCCCTCTCCCTGCCAGCGAAGCGCGGGGAGAGGGCCAGGGAGAGGGCCAGGGAGAGGGGCGCTCGCAAACAGTTGGTGCGAACTCCAATCAATATGTATTTCGAAAACTCAGCACCACCTCTCCCCGCCCCTCTCCCCCAATGAAATTGGCGGAGAGGGAGAAAGACGCGATGGGTTTGTGACGGTCTTAACCGAATCCATGCAGTTGAAAAGAAGCCACCGATTTGGGATTGATTGGTGGTAAATGAAAACAACGCAATCGCCGGGC
>DAIDJC010000330.1 GCA_027451565.1 Limisphaerales bacterium
GGGCAAAATGAAAGCCTCCTCCACAGGCCAGGAAGCCGGATTCCTGCTGCGCCCCGTGCTGAGCATCTATGAAAAGGCCGTGCGACTGGCGCTGAACAATGCATGGCTGACGCTGCTCGGATGCGGTGTCCTGCTGATTTGCGGCGTTTTCATCTACTTCCAATTGCAAACCGATTTTCTTCCCAGTTTTGACGAGGGCGGCTTTGTGATGGATTTCAACGCGCCGCCCGGAACCAGCCTGACGGAGTCCTCCAGGGTTTTGGACGAGGCCGAGCAAAGCATCCGCACCAACGCGGACATCGAGGGATATTCCCGAAGGTTGGGCACTCAACTGGGCCCTTTCATCACGGAACCTTACCGCGGGGATTATTTGATCAAACTCAAACCACATCGAAACCACACCACCGACGAAGTCCTGGCACAAATGCGGCAGGATTTCAACCAGCGCTTTCCGGTTATCCAGTGGGACTTTCATGGCTACCTGGATGACCTCATGGGCGACCTGCAAATGGCCCCGGATCCAATCCAGATTTACCTGTATTCACCCGACCCGGCGTGGCTTCAGACTCACGCATCGCTCGTGGAGGAGGAGATCAAAAAAATCCCCGGCGTGGTGGATACCTTCAACGGCTTGACTGAAACCGGGCCCTCCATCAACCTTCGCCTTCGTCCCCTCGCGGCCCAGCGCTTCGAGTTTACCACTCAAAGCCTGGCCGATGCCGTCAATGCCGCCATGAACGGGACGGTGGCTTCCACCTTCCTGCAAGGCGATCATCTGGTCAATGTGCGGGTGGTTGCCAAGCCCGGCTCGGCAGACCAGGTGGACAAGATCGAACACCTCACGGTGCGTGCCCCCAATGGAGCCCTGCTTCAGGTGGAACAACTGGCCGAGGTTGAAGTCGCGCCGGGTGAACCCGAACTGAACCGGAAAGACCTCAGGCAGGAGGACATGGTCACCGCCAGGTTGCAAGGCGTGGACTTGGGAACTGCCATGCGCGAAATCCAGGCCAGATTAAATCAAGCCAACTGGCTCCCGCCCGGCAGCGTGGAATATGGCGGCCTCTACCAACAGCAACAACAATCCTTTCTAAACCTGGCCATGGTTCTTGGCGCAGCCATTCTCCTGGTTTTCACCGTCCTGTTGATTGAATTCCGCTCCTTCTATGAACCCACGTCCATTGTCTTCGGCGCCGTTCTGGCCCTGGTCGGCTCCCTGGCCGCCCTCTGGATCACCGGCATCACCCTGAATATCGTCTCCCTGCTGGGCATGATCATCGGCGTGGGCATTGTGGCCAAAAATGGCATCCTGGTGCTGGATTATTACCATCAACTCATCCATTCAGGGATCACGCCAGCCGATGCCTTGATCAAAGCCGGACACCGTCGGCTCAGGCCTGTGCTGATGACCTCCCTGGCTGCCGGATTGGGAATGCTGCCATTGGCTTATGGGGTGGGCACGGGCGCCCAGATGTTGCAACCCTTGGGGATCACCGTGATCGGTTCTTTGTTAATGTCCGTCCTGCTCTCACTCATCGCCACCCCCACACTCTTTTTTGTCTTCCTGGGCCTTCACCAAAAATGGCTTAAAAGTGAGCGGCACTAAACAATCCCCGGAGCAAGCTCCGGGACATTGCAGAATATCTGGGGACAGATGGGGAACCCGAAGCGAGCTTCGCGGTATTAAACCGATGGAAAGAATTGAAAAATTGACCGATTTCCCATTGACCGGTTCCCAGCCACTGACCAAGGCCAAGAGGCCGCCCCGGCACTGAAGGACGGGAATCCCACCCGACTTTCACGAACCCATCATTGGATTTGAACCGCAAGGCCTATACAACCGCAATTGGGTGAGGCACCGGAGAGCAAAAGGTTAAGAGGAATTGCGCCAAATGCGCCACCAACCCCTGCCAAAGTGCGCCAAATAGACACATGTGGCACAAACATTCAAACCCGAAAAGCGGACGCACAATATACAACTTGCTCATATTTAATGATTTATAAATTTTAAAAATACTGGCTCAGTCCGGCATTTGAATTGCAGTGAGGAGTTGAGCGGCAAACAAATAATTTAAAACCAGCAAACTAGTTAAGAATTTATGTCAAAAGTTTTGGGGATTGATTTAGGGACCACCAATTCGTGCATGGCTGTGATGGATAGCAGCGAGCCGTTGGTTTTGGAAAATTCCGAGGGCAAACGCACCACGCCTTCTGTGGTGGCATTCACCAAATCAGGCGAACGAGTGGTGGGCGACGCGGCCAAGCGCCAAGCCGTGACCAACTCGCGCAACACCATTTACTCCGTCAAACGCTTTATGGGCCGCAAATTTGACGAGGTCCAGGAGGAAATCAAGCGCGTGCCGTACAAAGTGGTGAAAGCCAAGAACGGAGATGCCGCAGTGGAGGTGGAAGTGGATGGGAAACCCAAGCAGTTCTCGCCGCAGGAAATTTCGGCCATGATTCTGTCCAAGCTGAAGGCAGACGCAGAAACGCGGCTGGGCGAAAAAATCACCCAAGCCGTCATCACTGTCCCGGCTTATTTCAACGATTCCCAGCGTCAAGCCACCAAGGATGCCGGCAAGATCGCCGGTTTGGAGGTTCTCCGCATCATCAACGAGCCCACCGCCGCTGCTCTCGCCTATGGCCTGCACTCGGGTGGTGTCGAAGGCGCAGCTCGCGTTGAGAAGCCGAACGTCGTCATCTTCGATCT
>DAIDJC010000331.1 GCA_027451565.1 Limisphaerales bacterium
CCACAAAACACTGATGAAAATCGCCCCTGAAAATATCGAACGCTTCAAGGACGTGACCCAGTTTCTTGCGGAAGATCTGCAAAACCTTCAAAACAGCTCAGAATAGCAACTCTTCTCCGAACATCGAACAGATTTACGACTGTCCATTTTACCGGCCCGCCACCATGTTTCATCCACATGTTGGCTACGGATTTGCCGGGTTGGGGGCGATCGTGAAATCCCCTTTCAAAAAGAGTCACATTTTCCGGTTGGGAAACCTTTTACAAAATGTTCCATAGCAAGCGTCGGCGCACACTTATCATTTTTATTTTAGGCTCGCTCGCTGCCCTGAGCCCGTTTGCCATTGACATGTATCTTGCGGCATTTCCAAGGATCGCTGCAGGCCTGCATACCACTCCGGCGCGGGTTTCCCTTTCCGTGGCCAGCTATTTTGCGGGTTTGGCAGCCGGTCAATTCATTTATGGTCCGTTGCTGGATCGTTTTGGCCGCAAGCGGCCCCTTTATGCGGGATTGATTCTGTTTGCCGCGGCATCCCTTCTATGCATGGTCTCCAGAACGGAGAAATGGCTCGTGGCCATGCGTTTTTTACAGGCTTTGGGGGGATGCGGCGCACAAGTCGCTTCCATGGCCATGGTCCGAGACTTTTTTCCTGTCCAGGAAACCGCAAAGATTATCTCCCTTCTGATCCTCATTCTTGGCGTATCGCCTTTGCTGGCCCCCACCGTGGGTGCTTTCGTTGCCATCCATTTCGGTTGGCAGTTGGTTTTTGCCATACTGTCTTTTGTGGCGCTCTTGAATTTGGCCTTGGTTTTCTGGTTCCTGCCTGAAGGCCATCAGGCCGACCCTGATATTTCTCTTCATCCACTGCCCGTTCTCAGGAATTTCATCGAAGTCCTTAAGGAACCACAGTTCACCCTTTTTACCCTCTCAGGCTCTTTCGCCTTTTCGGGATTGCTGGTGTACGTCACCGCATCCCCAATCATTTTCATGGAAGTTTTTCACGTAAGCTCACGATTATTTGGCATGATCTTTGCCGGGCTTGCCGTGGGTTTCATAGGCAGCAACCAAATCAACGTTGTTCTGCTGCGGAAATTCACAAGCGTCCAGATTTTCAAGTGTTCCCTATGGGTGGAATGCCCCTGCGCCCTGCTGCTTCTGGCTGGAACCTTTGGTCACTGGCTGGGTTTGGCTACAACCCTAGCGCTTTTATTCATCATCCTTTCCAGCTTGGGACTGGCTTTTCCCAATGCTGCCGCTCTGGCGCTTGTGCCTTTTGATCACAATATCGGTAGTGCCGCCGCCATGCTGGGCTTTCTCCAAATCGGTGTCTCCGGCCTTGCCTCCGCCATAGTTGGTATGACGAACTCCCATGGCATGTTGCCCATCACGGCCATCATTGCATGCACCTCCTGCCTTGGATTGGTCATTCTTATACTTGGTCGAAATCGCATCGCCAACCTACACTTTCTGGAGGAAAAAGGGGCCATCCAAATTCCCTGATTATTTCCTTTAGGCGCAGGTTTGCCAAACGCTGAAACTGAGCCGAAACGAAGCCCAAGGCGCACGGTGAGAGGGGCGCCTTGCGGCGAATCGCCTGAAATAGAAAATCCGCACCCAACATCAACTGCGTCCTTGCTTCCTCGTAACACATGACGTCGAGATTGCCGCACTCCAAAGGACCATTCAGGGCAAAAGTGTCAATAACGGCAAACCCGTCTGGATTCATTGAATGATCCAAGCGCACCGGAGAATCCAGCGAAAAACTTCACTTGGCGCTTGAATGGCAATGACCTAAAGCCTCTAATGCAGTCCATGGATTCCCGGGAAGCGCTTATTGCGCTAAACATGATCGAAGGCATAGGCCCAATACGTGCCCGAACGCTGGTGGAGCATTTCGGCGATGCCTCCTCCATTCTAAAAGCCTCCAAGCCAGAACTTCTGCGCGTTAATAATATTGGGGAAGACACAGCGGAAAAGATTGCCGCATGGGAAAAGACCATTGACCTGCCTGGCGAGCTAAAGAGGATCCAAGACTACGGCTGCCACGTTTTGATCCAGTCCGATGAAAATTATCCGCCATTGCTTCGGGAAATCTACGATCCGCCGCTGGTACTTTACGTCAAAGGCCAGTTGTTAACCAAAGACAAGAATTCCATCGCCCTCGTGGGATCCAGGATGGCAACGCATTATGGTATGGAAACAACCCGCAAATTGGCCTATCAACTGGCCTATCTGGGTGTGACGGTCATCAGTGGTGGCGCCCGTGGAATTGACACGCTCGCACATCAAGGCGCCTTGAGCGCCAAAGGGCGGACCGTGGCAGTCTTGGGCACGGGGCTAAATATTGTATTTCCACCTGAAAATCGGGAGTTATTTGAGCGCATAGCAGCCAGCGGCGCGGTCATCACCCAGTTTCCTTTCAATCGTCCAGCGGATAAACAATCGTTTCCAATTCGAAACCGGATTGTGGCTGGAATGAGCCTGGGCACGGTGGTCGTGGAGGCCAATCTTAGCAGCGGGGCGTTGATCACCTCAAATTTTGCCAACGAGTATGGGAGGCAGGTTTTTGCCGTGCCAGGGCGCATTGACTCTCCGCGTAGCAAAGGTTGCCACGATCTCATCAAAAAAGGCGCAAAATTGTGCGAGGGCGCGGAGGATATTTTAAGCGAGTTTGAATACCTCTTCCCAGGCAGCAACAG
>DAIDJC010000332.1 GCA_027451565.1 Limisphaerales bacterium
AACATCATCGTTATGCCATCCGTTGCCTCCATGCCCGTCATCCAAGCTTCCAAACCGTTTCGTGAATTGGCCGTGCTGCAAGGTGTAGTCCGTATTTTTGATGGTCGCGACTCGGTTGCTGCCCAAATAAACGTCGTAGCCCTCCACGCTCACACCAGCAGGCTTGTCCCACAAAACAGCGATGCTGTCGGCAGTTTGAGCTGCCGGAGGACTCATAATGGCTAAGCTTCCTTGTTCTGATTTTTGTTGAATATCCAGAGAGCCATTGGCCAATGCTTCTGCAACTTCCAAACGCCAAGCGGCTAAAAGTCCGGCAACCAGAATTCCTATCGTACTGTTTCGTCCGGGTCTCATTTTAATCATGCTTTCATAATCTGTGTGCCGGAGAAATCACCAAAACTGACGATTGCAGAATTTTTGCTATTTGAGGGACATCCCAATAAAATACCCTGCAAGAAGAACAAAACTGGAAGGGGTTGACCAATGCCCCTATAAGCAGCTTGTAATCAACAGTTTTGGCGGAAGGGGTGGGATTCGAACCCACGGTAGCCTTGCGACTACTTCTGATTTCGAGTCAGATGCCTTTAACCACTCAGCCACCCTTCCACTCGGATGGAGATTTTTTGGTTTAATCAGCCGGTTGGCAACCTTTTTCTGCCATTCATTTTAGCAAGGCGCCACCAGGTATCCGGTTTTCCATGCTTCCACCCCAATTTCCCATCGCATGTCGCCAATTGGCGCGTCACCAATATGGCGCACTCGATGCCGTCCCTTCCACTTTGCCCCTCCATTCCGCTTCTGGATTCTGCTGAATTGAGGCTGGACAATACCGGCGTCCAATTCATTCGCCCAAATTCCTTTTCAAAAGTTCCATCAGTTTCAAGGGCGAAAGTATTGTGACCGTTTTACCCCTGACCGCGATCAGTTTTTGTTTGCGGAATTTTGCCAGGGTCCTTGAGAAGGTTTCGCTGATGGTGCCAAGCTCTGCCGCCAGCACACGCTTGTTTGTGGCCAGTTCAATGGTCACAGGAATCAAGCCATGCGGATCCGGACAGCGTTTGACCAGCCAGTTGGCCAGGCGCGTTTCAACGTCCTTCAGGGTCAGGTCTTCAATCTGGCTCACAAGCACCCGCAAATGACTGCTCATGGCCCCAAGCATCCGCAGGGCGAGTTCCGGCTGGCGCTTGAGCACTTGGAGTATGCCCGCTTTTTGCACCAGCAAAACCTGGGTGGACTCCAATGCCCGGGCATCAGCAGGATAACCCGTGGCGGAGGCCAGCGCCACCTCGGCAAATGAATCTCCCGAGCGAAAGACGTGGATGACCTGCTCCTTGCCGCTGGCGCTGACTCGATGGATATTCACGGCGCCACGCTGGATCACATAAAAACCTGATGCGGGGTCGCCCTCGCGAAAAAGGTAATCATTTTTACCGAGCGACTTGACCACGGTCACGGCGGCGATTTTTTCCAAATCCGCCTGGGGCAGCCCGGCAAAGAGCTGGCAGGCGCGGAGTGTGGAAATCACGCCGATGGTTTTAAGGTCCTGTGGAGTGGCCATGGCTGGTTTTAATCATTTCCGGGCCGGATGTAAACAAACCAATAAAAACCAGCAAAAGACCATTGACCCACTTCACCACGCTGGAAAAGCCATGGGGGAGGGAAAAACGGGCCTCAATGAAGCCTGCCAAATCCTTTGGCGGATTCATCCTGCAGTGATCATCTCGGAACTGACAGGAGACGCATGCAATGCCACAGAAGGTTCCGCCGGCTTATCGCTTGATAAAATGGCTTTTGCTGCGGCAACGCCTTCCAGGATGCGTTCCCCCGTTGCCGGGCATGAGCCTTTGCGGATGCCGATCTTGTGAAGCTCCAGGTGGTCAAATTGTTGAAACCCGGCCAGCCGGAGGGTGTGAGCCGCACAATTCAACGGGCATCCGTCCACCACCAAAATGCGCCCGGCATTCCTCCCTTTCAGCATGAGGCTTTTCACACGGCCACCAATGCCGGCCAGGCACGACATTTGGGCGGATCCATCTTCAGTGAGCCGCCGGGCGACACGATCGGCTATTTCTCCCGCATCCGAACAGCCGGAGCAGGCATAAACGATGGTGGTGGGCTTGGCGGTCCCGGCTGGATTTCCATTGTCCGTGTTCATGAATTTTTCCCTTTCATAAGGATATTATGGTCCAGACCCCATATCCGTGTTTTGATTCAAGTCAAAGTTTTTTCATTTGGGTTTGCGCATTGCATCAAATTCAACCCGAAAAGCGAAAGGAAAAGGGTCAAAAATACGGCAAGATTGGCCCTTTGAATTTCGTTTTTCGGGTTGCTCATCAATCTTTGGATTTGCTGGCATGCTTGGATCAGTCTGTAAACAAATTCAAATGGCCTGAGGAAGCCTCTCCGCCCAATCATTCCACTTCTCCACCTTGTCGGGGTTTCCGTCCGGTCCCCTTTCCAAAAACCAGCCCCGCAACCCAAATCAGCAGCGTTAGCAGGCCTGCCAGATAACCCGTCAAAAACAGCATCAGCAAGGCGCAGTCCAGAAAAAATCCCGGCTGCTGCTGGTTGGTGGGATCCGGACCAATCGCGCAAAGGCCTCCCAACGCTATTGCCACCAGCAAGGCGCCTCCGAGAAAACAAAAAATTCCACGGGTTGTCTTCATTTCACCGGTTCCCCCGGTTCACTCCG
>DAIDJC010000333.1 GCA_027451565.1 Limisphaerales bacterium
CCATGTCGTGCAACGGGATCCGCACAATCCCGATCTGTATTACGCGGGGTTGGAGAACGGCCTGTACGTCTCCTGGGACGCCGGCCGCAGCTGGTACCAGTTCGGGCTCGGGCTGCCCGATGCCGCCGTCAAGGAATCCAAGGACCGTGTTTCCACCGCCCTCTCCAACTCCGGCTACACCTTTCCCATGGGCAAAACGACCATCAACCTGGCCCCCGCAGACATGAAAAAAGAGGGACCAAGCTTCGATCTCCCCATCGCCCTGGGCTTGCTGGCCGCCAGCGAACAAATGGTCACCGATCAATTGGACCAGTTCGTGATCGTTGGCGAGCTGGCCCTCACTGGCAGCGTGCGCCCGGTCAAGGGCGTCCTTTCCATTGCACTTAGGGCCAAGGCCGATGGCCGCGCCGGGGTGCTTGTTCCGGTGGAAAATGCCGCCGAAGCCGCCGTGGTGCGCGGCCTGAATGTCATACCCGTTCAAAATCTGCGCGAGGCGGCGGCTTTCCTGGAGGGCGAAGCTCGCATCACCCCCGCCAAAGTGGACCTTCAGGCACTGTTCGCCCCTGTCCCCGCTGAAGACCATGATTTCAGCGAGGTCAAAGGCCAGGAAAATGTGAAGCGCGCCCTGGAGATCGCCGCCGCAGGTGGTCATAATGCCCTGCTCATTGGTCCCCCAGGCACCGGCAAATCCATGCTCGCCCGCCGCTTGGCCACCATTTTGCCTCCGCTTACCCTGGATGAGGCCTTGGAAACCACCAAAGTCCACAGCATTGTGGGCCTTTTGCAACCTGGCCAGGCCCTTGTCACCCAGCGCCCTTTTCGTTCGCCTCACCACACCGCCAGCGACGCCGGCCTGCTGGGTGGCAATGTCAACCCCACCCCGGGCGAAATTTCCCTGGCGCATAACGGGGTCCTTTTCCTCGATGAATTGCCCGAATTCAAACGCAGCGTGCTCGAAACCATGCGCCAGCCCCTGGAAGAAGGCCGCGTCACCATCTCCCGCGCCGCTGGCACCATGACTTTCCCCTCCCAATTCATGCTCCTCGCCGCCATGAATCCCACGCCAGATGGCAAAATGCCCGCAGAATCGCGCAGTTCACCCCGGGAAATTCAGAATTACCTGGGGCGCATCTCCGGCCCGCTCCTCGATCGCATAGACCTCCACATCGAGGTGCCCGCCGTGAAATTTCGTGAAATGGCCGCCGCGCCCCCGGGCGAAACTTCCGCGCAAATTCGCGAGCGCGTCATCGCCGCCCGGAAACTCCAGCTCGCTCGCTTTGCCCACAAACCCAAGATCACCTGCAACGCGCGCATGGGCTCGCGCGAGTTGAAGGCATTCTGCCCGTTGGACGAACCGACCCAGGAACTGCTCAAGCACGCCATGACCGAGTACAACCTGAGCGCCCGCGCCTACGACCGCATCCTGAAAGTGGCCCGGACCATCGCCGACCTCGCCGGGGTGGAAAACATCAGCGCCGACCACATCAGCGAAGCCATTCAGTATCGCTCCCTCGACCGCCAGTTGTGGGGGTGACCATGGCGCAAGGAAGGAGCAACTTGAATCAGCGAATGCTTTCTGCGAAAACACTTTAAGGAGGAGAAGTTTTTCATGCTTGCTCGCACGTTGAGCGCTGGCCGAACTGAAAAACCTCTCCACAAAATATGTGAAATACCAATTACCTAGGCCTTTCATGACCCTTTCACGAAAACATTCTGGCATTGCGCTGCATTCACAGCAGCCGCCGCCTCCCTGACTTCTGGAAATTCCGCCTAAACCATCCCGGCCGCTGCCTGGCTCTCCTCGCCAAATCATGAACTCAAAACAAAAGACTTTTGGGTATCCGCTGTAAAAAGCCGGCAACAGACTTGATTATTTGCAATGACGCTGCCGCATTTCAAGTGTGATTGCCCGTAAGCATTACCTTGACCGGGTCAAAAAAGCCTTGGGGCGCAACCCTGTCGTCGCCCTTCTGGGGTCGAGGTAATGTGGGAAAACCACCCTTGCCGGCAGATGATTCCCGCAGGACAACCGCAATATTTTGACTTGGAAGATCCGGTGGTGGCCGCCTTATGGAAAATCCCATGACCGCGTTGCAGGGTTTGCGGGGTTTGGTGGTGATTGATGAAGCTCAACGTCAACCCGGCATGTTCCCGGTGTTACGGGTGCTGGCGGATCGAGCGGAGCAACCGGCCACTTTCCTGATTCTCGGCAGCGCTTACCTCAAAATCTCCTGACATCCCAGCAGTCTATCACATCCAGACTTCCTCACCAGACGGGGTTGCTGACACGGATACTCTAAATCGGCGTGATACGATCTTTTGAAGGTTCGATTAAAACCTCCACATGCATGATTTTTCAGGTGCGTCGCGTCAAAGAATGGCGCGAGAGTTGCTATTCATAGGGTTATGAAAGCCGATTTCATGGTAAAAGAAAACCAATGGAGATGGCAATTTTTGGAGGATGGGAAACCGCGCGAGTGTTCATGGATTTCTGGGCTTTCTCTCGCAAAAAAGAAAAAATTTTCCGACGATAAATTCCACACTGAGAGCCACAATTTCCTACTCATATTTTGGTTCTGGCTTGGCCGGTTTAGTATCTCTCTGCCAAACAACGAACAGGTTTTCGACGATAAATCATGCGGCGAAGGCTGGCAGGATGATGCGTT
>DAIDJC010000334.1 GCA_027451565.1 Limisphaerales bacterium
TGATCATGCCCGATGAGAAAAATCCCATCGCGCGCGTTTATGAAAAGGTCCCGGGAATCAATCCTCTCGGCTTGACCGTCACCCCCCGCGAACCGAATGGCAAAACCAATTCGCCTCCAAAACCGCCCGCTCCTTGAAAAATCGGCATTCAACCCGACCAGCGAAATAGAAAAGGTCAAGATGCGGCAAGACGCTGGAGCGAAAACTCTTTGGAAAAATCGAAACCATGCCCTTTGCTGAGGGTCAACCCGGATTCGGTGACGGTTTTTCTCTCATGCACTGCCCTCCAAAAGCCGGGCCTTCGGTGTAAAATTCATTTCAAAGGCTTTGAATCTGGCCCGGCGACCGACTACAATGTGCGCCGTCTTTTGAGCCATAAAAGGATTCAAGGTCACATTGAATTTTGGACGCGTTAAACACTTATGATTGAGATAAAACCAGAACGATTTCCAGCCATACTGGGCTTCAGTGTTTTTGCGGCCTGCCATCTCGGCGCCCAGACCCTCATCAATGGCGCCGGATCCACCTTTGATTACCCGGCTTTCACCAAATGGTTTGAAATATACAGGGGGGTGGATTCCAATGTGAGTTTCAACTACCAATCCATTGGTTCCGGGGCGGGCCAGAAACTCCTTCTGAATCAAACCGTGGATTTTGGCGCTTCCGATGCCCCCATGAGCGCGGAAACCATGTCCACCGCTCCCGCCCCCATCATCCAGCTTCCCATCGTGGCGGGCGGAGTGGCGATCATTTACAATCTGCCGGGCAATCCCGGGTTGAAACTGGATGGTCCCACACTGGCGGCTATTTTCCTGGGCGAAATCACCTCCTGGAACGATCCCAAAATAACCGCCCTGAACCCCGGCTTGAGCCTGCCGGATCTCTCCATCATCCCGATACACCGCGCGGATGGCAGCGGCACGAGCTATATTTTCACCGATTATCTCAGCGCGATCAGCCCTGAATGGAAACAGACCGTGGGCAAAGGCAGCTCGGTTCACTGGCCCTCGGGAATAGGGCTTGCCGCCAAGGGCAGCGAGGGGGTGGCCGGCCAGGTAAAACAGCTTCCGGGAGGAATCGCCTACGCGGAACTGGCTTACGCGGACCAAAGTAAAATTCCGTTTGCTTCAATCCAAAATCCATCGGGCCAATATGTGTTGCCTTCGCCTGCGTCGGTTTCCGCCGCTTTGGCGACGGCCGCCATACCGGATGACTTTCGCTTTTCGATTGTGAATTCCCCGGGCAGGGAGGCTTACCCCATTTCTGGGGCCAGTTGGGTGCTTGTTTACAAGACCGCCAGAAACCCCGGCAGCGGGACGCCCCTGGCATCGTTTCTCAAATGGGCAGTCACCCAGGGCCAGACCAACTGCGCCAGCCTGGACTATGCGCCGCTGCCTGATACGGTGCAGCAGCGTGAAATCAAAATCCTGGACTCGGTGAATTGATGCAGGAACCCACCCCGATGACTGACCCCGTGCACAGACCCGCCGCGCTTTCAAATACCCTCCCCCGCTGGGGTGACAGGATTTTCAAATATCTGACGCTGGCGTTTGCCCTGAGCATTTTCGGGTTGTTGTTCCTGATCGGCTATGAACTGGTGCAGGGCGCAAGACCGACCCTGGCCAAATTCGGCTGGCATTTTCTCGTTTCCACGGATTGGGACCCGGTCAATGATGTTTACGGCGCCCTGACCTTCATTTACGGCACGGTGGTGTCCTCCGCCATCGCCCTGGTCATTGCCGTCCCCATCAGCATAGGCACGGCGGTTTACCTCACAGAACTGGCTCCCCAATGGCTGCGACAGCCCCTGACCATGTTCATCGAGCTGCTCGCCGCAGTACCCAGCGTCATTCTCGGCCTTTGGGGCATTTTCGTGATGGTCCCGTTTTGCCGCGATCATTTTTTCCACTTTCTTCATGAGCGCCTGGGATTTTTGCCCTTGTTCAAAGGCCCGGTTTATGGCGTCAGCATGCTGGCCGGGGGCATGATCGTGGCCATCATGATCATCCCCATCATCACCTCCGTTTCCAGGGAGATTTTGCGTTCGGTTCCGGGTTTGCAGCGGGAGGCGGCTTATGCCTTGGGCGCCACGCGTTGGGAGGTTACCACCATTGCGGTGCTGGGCCAGGCGCGCAAGGGCTTGTTTGGCGCGGTCATCCTGGGCCTGGGCCGGGCCTTGGGCGAGACCATGGCCGTGACCATGGTCATTGGCAACACCCCGCAAATTGCCAAGTCCCTCCTGGCCCCCGGCTACACCCTGGCCAGTGTCATCGCCAATGAATTCAATGAAGCCACCGGCACTCTTTATCCCAGCGCGCTCTTTGCCATCGGCCTCGTACTGCTCGGCATCACTTTGCTGGTCAATATCCTGGCCCAGGGCCTTTTAAGAACCTTGTCCGGACCCGCAACCAACCCGCGACATTGATTGACCCCATGAACCATCACCCCGGCATTTTGAAAACCGCCTTGCCAGTTTCATCATTTTTTCCAGTTGCTTCAGCCGCTGAAAGGCGCCCCTGCCCAGGGCTGCGCCGCAGTTCCATCCCCAGGTCATGACCGCCTCCAACCATTCCTGGCGCCAGTTTAAAAACCTGCTCATGGAGGCGGTGGCGCTGGGCTGCGCCATCCTCGTGGCCAGCCCCCTGATCCTGGTGTTTTACC
>DAIDJC010000335.1 GCA_027451565.1 Limisphaerales bacterium
ACGCGCCTCCAGCAAGTCAAAGTTTTGTTCTCGAGACGGTGAGCGAAGCGGAGCATGGAGGTGCTGCAGATGCTCTTCCGCAGTTATCGAAGATAGCCGCAGATTCCCGTCTCACTTCAGAACAAAAAGCCGCCATCAATGATTTCATCCAACAAATCCAGTCAAACCCAAAAGCCGGCAAGTGATGTTTAAAAGTGATAAAGCGAAACTCATGAATTCAAAAATGGCAATGAAAAAAATCAGTTCGGCTTTCAATTTTAAAAAACCAATTTATCCTATGAATCAAAAAAATGATTATTTTAAGGCCCGGCAAAAAACATTTTCCCAGGCTGGCGAAGGGTTCACCTTGATTGAACTTTTGGTTGTGATTGCTATCATAGCCATCCTGGCAGCCATGCTTCTTCCTGCCTTGTCGGCAGCAAAAGCCAAGGCCCAGAGAATCACCTGTTCGAATAATTTTCATGAGCTTGGCATCGGTTACACAATCTATGGCGGGGACAATCAGGATTGGTATCCCATTACCCATGCGGGGAGTAATCCGGTGAACATAATCAATGGGGGATATTATACCCGTTGGCTGTGTTATGATCCCAACGCGACATCGCAAGAGCTATTAAGCGCCAAAAACCTGCCAAATACAGATTATTCAGACGATGGTTTGCTCTATTTTTCCGGCCTGGCTGGAAACGGCGGGCTTCTATACTGTCCGAGTCTGAATTACAAAAAATCACCCCTTGGGTCAGAGCAGTATTCTCCATTGTTATCCACTTCCAGCGCCCCAGGTGATTACAACAACTGCCGGGGAAGCTATCTTTGTAATCCGCATGTGGTAAATCCCGCTGGTCCTGGCAGTTCCGGAACCACAAGTAACCTCCGGCTTTATCAAAAGACTTCCAATGTCAATAAACGGGCTGTTTTGTCGATGGATTTTATTGACTGGTCGCAGTTTGTCGGCGCAGGGCAGGTGAATGTAAATAGCGTTGATTTTGCCCATAGCCGCAGCGAGGGCTGGAATGTTCTGTTTACAGACGGGAGCGCTGAGTTTCATAAGATCTTTCCACAAATGAAATTGATTTATGTCCTTGGAAGCGGCTGGCAAAAGCAAAGTCCTTATGACATCTGGGAGATTAACTCAATGTGCGGCTACCTTGAGGAAGGATTGTAAATCCCATTGCGGAAAAAATTCATCAAAAACATAAATACAGGTTTTTGAGGGCGGTTTAAAGAGAATATCGAGGCTGAATCACTCTATTCAGAACCTTGATTTGCTTTAACTGGAGGGATTGCACTCCGATATGAGGGCAGTAGAACATTGGGGGCGGCGTCGGCTCTTTGCCAAGTCTTGGAAAATAAATGAAATGAAAAATGGAGGCCTACTTTTATTCTTTTTATTAGCGTGTTTTGTGTTGCCATGCAAGAGGAGTTTTGGCGGATCGGATTCGCACCCTCTGGCCTGGCCTCCAATCAATTCTGAGAATCGTCCTTGGACCTGGTGGTGGTGGCATGGCAGCGCGGTTGATCAGGCGGATTTGGACCGGGAATTGCATCTGTTTCATGATGTCGGCTTGGGCGGTGTGCAAATAACCACCATCTACGGTGTCAAAGGAAGTTCCCATCCGGATATTCCTTATCTTAGTTCCGAGTGGATGAAAATGCTGGGTTATGCCATTGGTGATGCAAAATCGCTGGGCATGGGGGTGGATATGTCCCTGGGTTCAGGCTGGTGTTTCGGCGGGCCAACGATTTCCGATAGGGATGCCAATGCCAAAGTGGTTGTGCAAACTTATGAGATCGAACCGGGCGGGACTTTAACCCATCAGTTTGACCCGCGTAAAATTCAAGCCCTGATGGCCTATCCTCCCACCGGCCCTGCCATTAACCTTTTGCCAACTTTGGATGGGCAGGCTTTGATGCGGTTTCAAGCCCAGGCGTTTCCAAGTTCTGTTTTAGGCGATAATGGCTCACTTGGAAATTGGAAAATCTTTGCCATATCCCAGGAACCATCCGGGCAAAAAGTGAAACGCGCGGCCCCGGGCGGGACGGGTTGGATGTTAAATCCGCTCTACCCGCAGGCAGTCACAAATTGGCTAAAATGGTTTGATGGCGCCCTGGGGAAATACAACGGCCCCCGGCCCCTGGCAGTTTTTCAGGATTCTTATGAGTATCGCACTGATTGGTCCCCCGATTTTTTAAGGCGGTTTGCGGAACTTCGCGGTTACCGGCTTGAAGATCAATTCCAGCATTTGTTCTCGGACCAGGCTGATGACCAGACTGCCCGGGTAAAATATGATTATCGAAGGACTGTTTCCGGGATCATGGCCCAGGAAAGCGAGCCGGCTTGGATCGCTTGGGCCCACGCCCACGGTATGGAGACCATCTATCAGGCGCACGGCACGCCGGCTAATTGGCTGGATTTGTATGGGGATGCAGATATTCCTGAAACTGAAATGTTTCACAATGACCGAAGCGTTTTGATTTCCAAATTTGCCTCATCGGCAGCTCACACCATGGGTCGGAAGCTTGTTGGAGCGGAAACCGGAACATGGTTGAAGGAGCACTTCACGGAGACGCTGGCGGATGTCAAATACCTGGTGGATGACATGTTTCTTGCCGGAGTAAACCACGTCTATTTTCATGGAACCTGTTATTCACCGGCGGAT
>DAIDJC010000336.1 GCA_027451565.1 Limisphaerales bacterium
AATTACCTTTTCAAATCAGGAATCATTCAGTTGAAAAAGAAAAAGGGTTGATGAATATATGAAAAAGCTTGGGTTGGGTGTCTTGGGTCTTGGCGAGGGTCGCAGCATTGTTTCAGGGGCCATGCGCAGCGAGCTTTGGACGGTGGCGCGGATTTGTGATTTGGATGAAAAACTGGGCCGCGAACGTTGCCAGGAGTTTGGCCTGGAATGTTTCACCCCATCCATGCAGCAGTTGCTTGAGGACCCCGCCGTGGACGTGGTGGGCATTTATACTCCGGACCATCTTCATGCGGACCATGTGATCGCCGCGCTTCGCGCCGGCAAGCATGTGATTTGCACCAAGCCATTTCTGAATGACCTTTCACAGGCCAGGGAAGTGCTTGAAACCTCCAAAACCAGCGGCAAACGGGTCATGGTGGGCCAAAGCTCCCGTTTTTTTGCCCCGTTTGCGCGCCAACGGCGGCATTTTGAAGAAGGTGGGTTCGGGGACATCATTACCTTGGAAACCTACTACAATGCCGACCATCGCTGGTTTCTCAAAAAAGGCTGGGCTAAAACCGATTCGTTCAAGTGGCTTTATGGGGGCCTGAGCCATCCCGTGGACTTGTTGCGATGGTATTTGCCCGATATCGAGGAGGTGATGGGTTACTCCAGCCTGAGCAAAAATGGCCGTGAACTGGGGCTGAAAAATGCGGACACATTCCAGTTTATCTTCAAAACGTCCCGTGGAATTCCTGCGCGCATCAGCGGCACCTACAACAGCCCGGTCATCCCATTGGGCCGGGATAGCAACATGAGCTGTGTCCTGCGCTGTGAACATGGCGCCAGCCAGGGGGATTACTATGACCTCCGTTACTCATGGAAATTGAATGGCAGTTCCTGTATCGAAACGTTCGAGGATCAGGACGATTATTATTTCCGTTTTGGCGGGCATTCGCACCATGCAGGCGAGTACCAGAATTACATCGAGTATTTTGCTCGGTGCATCGCCAGCGGGACCGCGCCGATGCCGGATGCGGCGGAAGGGGTGGTCACAGTGGCTGTCATGCAGGCCATGGAGGAATCGTGCAGGGAAGGGCGTCCGGTCAAATTGCGCCCGGTCCTGGAGCGCCATGGACTGGCATTCCTCCTGGGAACATGATTCCAGAAGCCGCAAAAACATCCTGGGCGACCCGCTGCAGTTATGCCGCCAGTGACACCGCCGGGCAATTGGTTTTTTGCGTTGTTTCCTTTTATCTCCTCAAGTTTTACACCGATGTCTATGGGCTGAGCGCCGCCGTGGCGGGCTGGATACTTTTGTTGGCGCGCCTGGTGGATGCCGTGGATGCGCCGGTGTGGGGCATTATCTTTGACAAAACCCGCAGTCGCTGGGGAAAAAGCCGCCCCTGGTTCCTATGGCTTTGCGGCCCGTTTGCCATTTTTGGTGTTCTCACCTTTTGCACGCCGTCCCTGTCACACACGGGAAAAATCATCTATGCGGCGTCAACTTATGTGATTTGCAGTGTTCTTTATACGGGCATCAACACCCCGGTCACTTCCATCCTGTCCGCCCTCACCAGCGACCCCCGGGAAAGAGTCACCCTGACTTGTTTTCGCATGTTTGGATCCAAGCTGGGCGTGCTGCTGGTCAATCTCACCGCCTTGAAGTGGGTGGCCGTTCTCGGTCATGGGAATGACCGGAGGGGCTTCATGCTGGTCATGCCCGTTTATGCCCTGGGATCTGTGGCTCTTTACCTCCTCGCTTTTTCCCGGCTGAAAGAAATGCCTTCCGTGGTCAACGCCGAGTCCAGCCGGTTACCTGTTGCAGCAGCCTTTCGCGCCATTCGCGGCAACTGGCCCTGGCTGATTATTTTTTCCAGCAGTTTATTGTTCTGGATTGCCTTTATCGCCCGGGTGAGCGTGGGTCCCTACCTGTTTCAATACGTTCTCCATCGCCAGGATTTGATTCCACTCGCAAACAGCCTTGATTTTATTTCCCTCGGCACAGCGTTCGCGTTGCCGGTTCTTTGCCGGTGGACTTCCAAGCGCAATGTGTGGATGGCCGGTTTGATGGGCATGGTTGTGGGCCAATTGGTCATGGCTGTTGGCCTTGCTGGCTCCGGCAATTTGTCCTGGGTCATGGCCGGCTGGGCTTTGGGCTTTCTGGCCAGTGGCATGGCCATGGCCATGCCTTTTTCCGTGCTTTCAGACAGCGTGGATTATGCCGAGTGGAAACACGGAATTCGCGCTGCCGGCTTTCTAACCGCCATCGGCGCCGCGTTTTGCCTCAAGGCAGGCAGCGGCATCGGGGGTGCCTTGTCCGCGTGGATCATGCAGGCCACCGGGTATGTGGCCAATTCCGCGCAAACAAACAGCGCCATTACCGGCATTGAATTGTCAGGGGTCTGGATGCCTGCCGCTGGATTTTTATTGGCCGCAGTCCCCGTCTTTTTTTATTGGCCCTTCGAAAAGTTGGAGAACCGGATTCAAGCCGATCTCGCCCTACAAAGGGCCGACCGCGCTTCTGGCACTTGAACTCGAAAAACGAAATTCAAAAGTCCAATCTGGCCCAATCCACCGGGCGCATCCTGACCCTTTTCAGTTCGCTTTTCGGGTTGAAGGGTCTTAACCATCAATTGCTCTCTGCCTTCTCCTGAATACGGCCGGACCGGCTGG
>DAIDJC010000337.1 GCA_027451565.1 Limisphaerales bacterium
CTCGGGCTTATGCAGCAACCTGCCGTGGAGGCGCGGTCATGGCTGGTGGATGATTTTGGGGCGCATCCCGATGGTGTGAGCACCAATACCTGCTTCATTCAGCGTGCCATTGACGCAGCAGCGGCTTCAGGGGGCGGGAGGATTACTTTTGGCCATGGAATTTATATGAGCGGCGCTTTGTTCCTGAAATCTGGCGTGGAACTGCATTTGCCCAAGGGAACAGTGCTCAGGGCCATTCAAGAAACAGCGCTGTACCCGGAGTTGCCGACTCGCGTGGCTGGAATTGAAATGCCATGGCCTGCAGGCTTGGTAAACATTTACCAGCAGACAAATGTGGTCGTTTCCGGGCATGGAACGATAGATGGCAATGGCTCCTACTGGTGGAATCAATTCTGGGGGGAGGATCACAAGGGCGGTATGCTCAAGGATTATCGTGAGCGTGGAGAACGCTGGGCGGCGGACTATGACTGCAAGCGGGTGCGGGCGGTGGCGGTTTATGAATGCACTAATATCACAGTGCGGCAGGTCACCATCAATCGCTCCGGTTTCTGGAGCCTGGCTTTGATTTACAGCGGCTGGATCAATGTGGATGGGGTGGTGATTCGGGCCAACATAGGTGGATTTGGACCCAGTTCTGACGGGGTGGATATTGATTCATCCCACGATATCCTGGTGCAAAACTGCGATGTGGACTGCAACGACGACGATTTTTGCCTGAAATCAGGGCGGGATGCCGATGGCTTGAGGGTGAATCGGCCCACTGAAAACGTGGTGATCCGCAATTGTGTGACAGGGGCTGGCGGTGGAATGTTCACCATTGGAAGCGAAACATCCGGCGGCATCCGTAATGTGGAGGTCAGCCACCTGACGGCGGTCGGGACTTCCAATGGGATCAGGTTTAAGTCTGCCCGATTTCGCGGAGGGGTGGTGCAAAATGTATTTATTCACGACATTCAAATGAAAGGGGTGGGGGATGCCTTGAGTTTTGAGCTTAACTGGAATCCAGCCTACAGTTATGTCACACTGCCGCCAGGGGTGGACACCAACCGGGTACCATCCTATTGGCTTACATTGGCCGAAAAAGTTGAGCCACCGGACCGGGGGTTGCCGGAATTTAAGAACATCATCATTTCGAACGTAACAGCCACGGCATTCGGGAAGGCCATATTTGCCAATGGATATGCCAATAAACCCATTCACGACATTCAATTGGATAATATTGCCATCCATTCCAGCAAAGCTGGTTCAATTAACCACGCGGCGGATTGGATCATGAGAAACGTGGTTTTGACAACCCCTGATGGATCGAACCTGACGCTGCGCGATACCATTGACGTGGGTCGTCCCCAGGCATTAAAAATGATGGTTTCAGCGGAAAAAACAGCGCTGAAGGCTGAGTCCGTGCCTGTGCCAACTGCGCGAACCTTAACGCACTCGACCCAGAGCAAATGGTCCATGCTGGGGGATACCGTGGATGGCCCGGCCAATAATTAGCGTCGTTTTTTAAATGACTTGCTTGCCAAGCCACTGCTTTACTTCATTTTATCCATCCAATGCAATTTTTCAACAGGTCCAAGTTGGTCCAAGGATTCATCCTGTCCATTGTTTCCATGGCGTTATTGCAGTCCGCCGGGGCACAACCGTTTGTTCGGTCAATTGTGGTTGTTTTGGGGTGTCATCCGGCGGTTTTGTCTGCGGCAAACCTGTTGGCGAAGGAATGGCACCTTCCAGAAGGGTCTGTTTTACAGAAGCCTGATTCGTGGCCGTTGCATAAAGGGGAGGTGCTATTGACCACCAACCTGCCTGACCCGACACAGGCCAGGGAACTGGGGCTGAACCATTCAACCCTGCCCAATGATGCCTTTGGAGTCGTCTGCAAGGATGGTGCATGGATCGTGTTTGGTCAGCGCCCGCGCTCGCTGTTATTTGCAGCAGGTGATGTGGACCAGTGGGAGGAAATGACCAGCGGCGCCATCCTGCGCAAACCTGCCTTTTCTTTTCGTTCAGCATCCGTAAATGGGCATTACTCCGTGGCAGAATGCGTGGCGCGTTTGGGGGTAAACATCATCATTGGCCGGGCAGATGCCCCGGTCACCTTTAAAAAACGCCTCCCCGCTGTCTTTTACAGGATGGATGCCATGGACCGTGGTGATGTGGATGTTTCGGCCGAGGAGGCCGAAAGAGCGCATCAGGCGCTGGCTGCACAATGCCATGAGGCGGATGTGGAGTATTACCCCCTGTTGTATGGTAACGATTTCAGCCTTTGGTCGCCCGCCCTCTATGAGGCCGCAGTGCGTGTTTTTCCATCTACCAAAGGAGTGGATGAGGCTAATTCCTGGGAAAAAGGCACCTTATGCCCATCAGACACCAACACGTGGCGGTTGGTCCGGGCGTACGTGGCGGAATTCATAGAGCGATCTCATGCCGATGGATTATACGCCACCTTCTGGGATCATTACGGAATTTACTGCCAGTGCGACCGTTGCCAGAAGGATGGGCTGAACCAATTTTCCAAGGAATTGAGTGTTTGCGTGAGCAATTATCAATCGGTGGCGGAATCAATGGGATGCCCCCTGATTGTGCGCACATGGTCCTCAGGTGTTCCTCACTGGCTGGGGGATCAATGGGTGCATGCCCCGGGCA
>DAIDJC010000338.1 GCA_027451565.1 Limisphaerales bacterium
ATGGTCAAACCAGCGTCCGTACATCCGCGACAACATTTCCGCCCAGTCCTGGGCTTCAGTCCCTCCTGCCCCGGCATTGATGGTGAAAATGCAATGACAGGCATCGTGGGGGCCATTGAGAAAGGTTCGCAGTTCAAAAGCATCCAGATCTGTCAGCAGCCGCCGCGTGTCCACGGCCATCTCCGATTCCAAGGCGGCATGATTCGCCTCCGGCTCAGCCTGGGCTAATTCCAGCATCGCCTCCAAATCTTCTATCTGCTTGCCAAACCGGGCTAAAGGTTCCAGTTTGCCCCGGACGGAGTTGCTTTCGTTGATGACTTTTTGGGCAGACTCCTGGTTGTTCCAGAAACCCTCCCCAGACATCTGTGCCTCCAATTCCGCCAACCGTTGGTTCAAGCGGGCCACGTCAAAGAAACCTCCGCAAATGGATCAATTTCTCAGAAGCCGTGGAAATTTGCGGTTTTACAATGTCGAACATCCAATCACCTTATGCAAACTGGCTGGCCAAAGCCAGTAAAAGGACGAGGCGCATTTTCCAGCCCTCTTGTCTGCTTGTCTGCTATTCGTGGCGGGATTCCAGCCGATTCCAAACCGGATAATGGAGCCATCTGAAACCTATTCCATGGCCCATGTTGTTTTTAACCAATTGATGATGAGCCATTTGTAAACGGTTCAATCTCCAGCGTGCAAACTAGTGCTTGACGAGTGGGTCATAACTCCGTAGTTTGGTAAAAACAAAGTGGTTGTTTTGCTGGTCAGCCAGCGAGGAAAAGTCGGAGACGCGTGTCTATCCGGCTTTTTTAGTCGCTGGATGCCGCAATGATGGCCGCCGCTTTTAAATATATGAACCCTGATTTTGTAGCAAATCTCGAATTCTGGGAGCGCGAGAAAGGCATCAGCCGCGAAGCACTCATGAGTGCCGTCCAAGAGGCCTTGTTGTCTGCGGCCAAAAAGGCCGTGGGGCCGGCTCGCGAACTCCGGGTGGAGATGAATCCTAAATCGGGCGATATCAAGGCTTTCGCCAAGTTGATCGTGGCAGACCGCGTTTTGGCCAAGCACGATCAAATTTCCCTGTTCGATGCTCGTCGTTTAAAACCGGACGCCAAGGTTGGTGAGGAGCTGGAAGTGGAAGTTACCCCAACAGGCTTTGGCAGGGTGGCGGCACAGTTCGCCAAACAGGCGTTGATGCAAAAGGTTCGTCAGGTCGAAAAAGCCATGTTGCTCAACGAGTTCAAGGATCGCGTAGGCGACATTGTGAGCGGCACCGTTCGCCGTTTTGAAAGGTCTGATGTCATTCTGGACTTGGGAAAGTACGAAGCTGTAATGCCCAACAAGGAAAGGGTGCCTACAGAAGAATACCAGATGGGTGAAAGAATTCGCTGTTATGTCAAGGCGGTTCAGGATGGTCCCCACGGACCTGAAATCATCCTTTCCAGGGCTGATTCAAAATTTATCGTCAAACTTTTTCAGGTGGAGGTTTCTGAAATTGGCGATGGGACCATTGAAATCAAGGGGATTGCCCGCGAGCCGGGTTTCCGCACCAAAATGGCGGTCTATTCCCGTGACCCAAAGGTGGATCCAGTGGGGGCCTGCGTGGGAATGCGCGGTCAGCGCGTAAAAAACATCGTGCGGGAATTGAACAACGAGAAAGTGGACGTCATTCCCTGGTCTCCAGACATTCGCGCTTTTGTAACCAAGGCATTGGAACCGGCTCAATTGAAAAGTATTGAACTGGATGAAAAAGGCAGGCGTGTGAAAATCATGGTTTCCCCGGATCAGCTTTCGCTGGCTATTGGGAAGCGCGGCCAAAACGCCAGGCTCACAGCCCGCCTGACTGGCTGGGAGGTGGATATCAAGGCAGAGCAAGTGGTTACGATTGGCTTTGAGCAAAAGATGGCTGAAGCCGTGGAGCGTATTGCCTCCATCCCGGGAGTGTCCCGTGAACAAGCAGATGCCTTGGTGCATGCCGGCATCACCCGGTTGGACGATTTGCTTTCTGCCGAGGTGGGTTACCTGGCTGAAATTCCATCAGTTGGAGATCAGGCAGGCGCCATATTGGATTCCGCGCGCTCCGAGGTGGAGCGTCGCAAGGCTCAGCCTGGTCCCGGGGTTCCAGCAGGGGCTGGCCTGGCCAAATCCTGATTGAGGTGATGGGTGAATTTGTCAGGAGTCCATGAAAGATGGCTGGCTAAATTGAGACTCACGGAGCCATGAAGACTCCCATTGTGAGCAGGTGTGTGCAGGTAATTAAAAATTATGCCCGTTCGTATTTACGACATCGCGAAGAAGTTTGGCCTCGAAAGCAAGGAAATCCTTGTCAAGGCCAAATCATTGGGCATTGCCGCTGCCAAGGTTCCCTCCAGTTCCCTGGATAAAATCAGTGCTGAATGGCTTGAGGGAGAAATCCTGAAGGACCGCCCCGATGTGGCAGAACGCCTTGCCACCCCGGTTCAGCGTGAATCTGTCAAACCAGCCCCGGTTGAAGAAAAAATCGTGGTCATCAAGGCGGTTGAAAAGCCGGCGGAACCGATTCCTTCTCCTGCCCAAGCCGCTCAACCGGAGCCTGCCACCGTGGATCCGGTCGTGGGAGCACGGCCCGAGACAGCCATAACTGAGGCTTCGCCGCAAACCTCACT
>DAIDJC010000339.1 GCA_027451565.1 Limisphaerales bacterium
AAAACCGCCCTCCGCCAAAAATATCCCCGGTGACAGGATAAACCCTGCCATCTTCCACTTTTCCATAAAAAACCTTTGTCCCGGCTTGAAATCGTCCAATTCGATTCATGACACAGGCCGTACCTCTATCGTCCAGAAGGTCTGTCCGCAATAAAATTATGTTCCAGGCTCATGAATGAAACGCGACTGTGGAACGCGTGGAAAAAGGGAAGCCCGCCACTTTTAAGCTGCTGCCAAAAACAAACGGGACGCCTAGGCAGGATGCAACCCGGATTTTTGTGATGAATTTTGATGACAGGACAAGACCGGGCAAAACTGAAACAATGATTTCACCAACAAAAACGACACCAAAATGACCAAAATTTGCGCGACGTGGGCCGGCCTTTTCGCAGGGCTGGCATTTTACGCCCAATGCACACCACCCCTGCTCAATGATCCCGTGGATGTGAGCGGAGATTTTTACGCCCTGGAAAACACCTATTTTCTGGCCGACCAGGTGGACCAGTTTGATCCCGCCACCCACTCCGGCACTGTCATTTACCAACGCGCGCAATACCGCATCCGTCACGCGTTCAACAATGATTTGTCTTTCATTACGCCGGTGAAACCCGATGATTTTCCAGACAACCAGTACGCCGCCAACCCCAGCCTGCCATTTTCAATAGATTTCATTTCACCCCGCACGGTTCGAATCCGCATGACAAGCGGTCCACAAACCCACCCTCCGCAACCGGAACTCATGCTCGATGGGCCGGTTCCCCATGATGACTCATGGCGCCAGGAAAGCACCCCGGAGGGCTGGCGCTATGTCAGCGCCTGCGGCTCCATCACAATTGTTCGCCAGCCCTTTCATGTGGAACTGCGGGATGCGCAGGGACGGCTGCTGACCTCCACCGACCATTATGAGGACAACAAATCCACTTTCAGTCCTGTGCTTCCGTTTGGTTTTGTAAGACGGTGCTCCGATTATTCCCGCAGCTACAATGCCGCATTCACGCTTGCGCCCGGGGAAAAAATATTTGGCTGCGGCGAATCCTTCACCGCTTTGGATAAGCGCGGCCAAAAGCTCACCTTGTGGACAGACGATGCCAATGGCGTGGAAAATCAGGGTGAATACAAACCAGTGCCCTTTTTCATGAGCAATCGAGGCTATGGTGTTTTCATGCATGCGAGCACGCCCATCACCTGCGATTTTGGACACACCTTCAGCGGTGTGAATTCCTTGATGATTGGGGATGACGAACTGGACCTTTTCCTTTTTTTGGGTACGCCTGCCCAGATACTGGATGAATACACCAAACTAACGGGAAAATCGCCCACGCCTCCGCTTTGGTCTTTTGGCCTGTGGATGAGCCGCTGCACCTATTCCTCCGAAAGCCAGGTACGGGAAATTGCCAGCCGGTTGAGGACCGAACAGATTCCCTGTGACGTTATTCACCTGGATACCGGATGGTTCGAAACGGACTGGCAATGCGACTACACCTTCTCACCCACCCGTTTCCCCAATCCCACGGGCATGCTTTCTGACCTGGCCCGTGATGGATTTCATGTGTCCTGCTGGCAGTTGCCCTATTTTGTGCCCAAGAACAAACTTTTTCCAGAGCTGGTTAAAAAACAACTCGTGGTTCGTGACCGCAAGGGCAATTTGCCGGAGGAGGATGCCATCCTGGACTTTTCAAATCCCCGCACCGTGGAATGGTACCAGGACAAACTGGCCGGGCTGCTGAAGGAGGGGGTTTCCGCCATCAAGGTGGACTTTGGAGAGGCAGCGCCAGAGGATGGCCTGTATGCTGACGGACGAACCGGCTTTTATGAGCATAACCTGTACCCGCTCCGCTACAACAAGGCGGTGGCCGACATCACCAAAAAAATTCGCGGGGAAAACATCATTTGGGCGCGCAGCGCATGGGCGGGAAGTCAGCGATACCCGCTGCACTGGGGCGGCGATGCCGAAAGCACGGACGACGGCATGGCAGCCGAACTTCGCGGCGGCCTTTCCCTGGGATTATGCGGATTCTCTTTTTGGAGCCACGACATAGGCGGATTCACCGCCAATTCCGTCCAGGCCATGGACCAGGATCTGTTTGCGCGATGGCTTGCATTTGGAATGTTGTCCTCCCACAGCCGGTGCCATGGTGACGCACCCAAGGAACCATGGAACTACGGCACCGCCTTCATGGACGAATTCCGGACAGTGGATCGGTTGAAATACAGTCTTATGCCTTATGTTTACGCACAGGCACACGACTCTTCCATGCGAGGCCTGCCCATGATTCGGGCGCTGTTTTTGGAGTTCCCGGAAGACCCGGGATCATGGCAGGTGGATGATGAATACATGTTTGGCTCCAGCCTCCTGGTGGCGCCCCTTTTACACGAGCATGAGAACTCCAGAAACGTTTACCTGCCGCCAGGTGCTTGGACCGATTTTCAAACCGGTGCCATTTACAATGGGGGGTGGCAATACCTGGTGGCTGGCAAAATCCCAGCCATTATCATGGTCAGAAATGGCAGCATCATCCCACAAATCAATCCGGCCCAGTGCACCGCCCAATTGGATCGGACCAAAATCAAACTCTCCATCTATGCGCCAAGCGGCCCCACTGCCAGCGGTTTAATTTGCCTG
>DAIDJC010000340.1 GCA_027451565.1 Limisphaerales bacterium
CCAAACTCACATCCCCCCCCTGCCTGAACCCTTATCCAAAGATGAACGAATGGATTTGAAACGGAGCGGAGGTATTTCACCGAGCCATCCTCGCGCCATACAAGCTTGAATTCCGTCCCCTGCCGTTCCAGTCCCAGCAGGGCGGCGCACCTGCCGGCCACCACCACGCCTGCAAATTGCCCCAGTTCCAACCCGGAAGCATCCAGGGTGGTTTTTAAAATGAAATTCGGCGCGGGAAATTTTTGGAGCAAAAAATTCGGCTGCCGGGCTGAAATGATTTCTTCCTCCTGCGGGTAAAGCCTCAGCCAGCCGGGACGGGCGTCCAAAGAATGCCATGAGGGCTGGGGATTGGCCTGCCATTGCCACTGGAAACCAAGCATGGGGCCATCAAAGGAATCGCTGGTGGCAGGACTGAGAATGGGGCCATTGATGTCAGGGACTGGTTTTTTATGACGTATTATAGGGTGCCCATCCCTGCCCATGACAGGCCAGCCATCCCGCCACTCCACAGGCTGGAGATGCACAATCCGGCCATAAACTCCCGCATCCTGGAAATGCACAAACCACGTGTTCCCATCGGCTGTGTCCACCAGGGCTCCCTGGTGGGGGCCATTGATATCGGTGTCGCCTTGGGACAAAACGATCCGGTCTTCATAAGGCCCATGAATGGAACGGGACCTCAGGGCCACTTGCCAACCCTGCTCCACACCACCTGCGGGGGCAAGCACATAGTACCAGCCCTGGCGCTTGTATATCTTGGGTCCTTCCAATGTGGGATGACGGTCCGGGTCATGAAAAATGATGAGTCCCTCGCCCAATAACCGGGTGCCATCGGGATCCATGGGGCACATGCGGAGGCGATGCTTGATGCCGGCCCTGGAACCCGCATAGGCATGGACCAGATAGGCTCGTCCATCATCATCCCAGAATGGGCAGGGATCAATCAGACCCAAACCGGCTTGGACCAGAAGGGGTTCTGACCAGGGGCCGGCGGGATGCGATGCTGTGACCCGGTAAACACCCTCATCCGGCATGGGAAAGAATATCCAGAATTTTCCGGCATGATACCTCAAAGCTGGTGCCCAAACTCCGCAGCCCGGCTGCATTTGCGCGTAGCGTGGATGAGGCAACTGGGCGAGTGCATGGCCTATGAGCTGCCAGTTGACGAGGTCTCTCGAATGCAGAACCGGCAACCCTGGGACGCAATTAAAGCTGGAGGCAGTCAGGTAAAAATCCCCTCCCACCCGGATGACATCCGGGTCCGAGTAATCCGCGTAAAGGACGGGGTTGCGATAGGAACCGTCCCCCTGGTCACTGACCCATGAGTGCGGTTTGGATGAACCGGCGTTAACCATCCTTGTACCCACAGAAACAGGAGAGGCAGACGATGATAAGGCATTCATATTATTGGTAATTGAGGTGGTTTCAAGTCTGGGACGCCTGGCAGGAACCGGACAATGGTTGAGGAGCCATTCCCGGTGCCAGGCGTGCCAGATCAATGCGCGGCACCAGCCAATGCAGCATGGCCAGTGAAAAAAGGTAAGTGAGCGAAAAGTAGGCAAACACCCACTCATAACTCCCTGTTTTTTCGAGAATCAAACCGGTGAAGACATTCACCCATCCGCCGGTGAAAAAGCAGACAAACCCTCCCATACCCACCGCAGATCCAATGTCCTGCTTGGGCAAGGTATCGGAAAGGACGCTGTAGAGGTTGGCAGACCAGCCTTGATGAGCGGCCCCAGCCAGGCCAACGATCAGGACTGCGAGCAGGACACTTCCGGCCATGGGCGCCAGGAAAACTGGCACCACCGAAAGGGCGCAGGCGAGCAGGGCAAATTTGCGGGCGGTGTTCAAGTTCCAACCTTTGCCCAATAAAAACCCGGCCAGCCAACCGCCGGTGATGCCGCCCACGGCAGTGAGTCCAAAAAAGCAACCCGTCCACCAGCCGGTGGCCTGAAGACCCAGGTGAAATTGTTTTTCCAGGAAATCCGGGACAAAAAACTGGTAGAATCCCCATGCTGGCCCGGCCAGGATGCTGGCAATTAAGAAGGCCACCACGGGCCGCTGGCGGATCAAAGCCAGCCAGGACATTCCACGGGCTGGATTTGCCGGCGTGGCTGGCTGCCCTTGGATGTAGAGCAATTCCGATGGGCTGAGCCTGAAATGTTTTTCCGGCTCATCATAGAGCCACCACCACGCCACCAGCCAGGCCAGACCTGCCAAGCCGGTCAGATAGAATGTCACGGACCATCCCAGCCTGGAATAAACCCAAGGAACACCAATGGGACACAGCACCGCCCCGACGTTTGTCCCGGCATTGAACCATCCGGTGGCATAGGCTCTTTCCTTGACCGGGAACCATTCCGCCACCGTGCGGATGGCGGCTGGAAAATTTGCCCCCTCTGCAAGACCCAAGACCACGCGGGCCGCCACAAACCCGGCCACCGTCATGGGCATGGCCAGCGTGATCCAGCGGAAACCGGGTTCCACCAATGAAAACCAGGGAAAGGCCGTATGGAATTGCTCGGTGGGATTCACAAAGCGGATCAAACCATGCGCCGCCACGGCCAGGCACCAAACAAAGACAAACAACGGAAGGCCCCGCTTGA
>DAIDJC010000341.1 GCA_027451565.1 Limisphaerales bacterium
GTTCAGGCAGCTCACGCAATTGTAGGCCTTGGCACAGGTGGGCGCCTTGGATTTGGAATCCAAAAACCCGCCTACGAGGTGCCTCAGGGAGTGGCAGCCAAAAGTGTACAAGCCCAGAAAAAGGGGATTTAACAGCATCACCAGGGTGCCGACGCCCACCCCGAGGTGTTTGCCGCCTGCACTGTCCTGAAACCAAAGCGCCTGCCAGCCATCATACGCCAGAATCAACACGAAAATTGCAGCGAGATAAAAGAAATATCGGTGAATATTTTGCAGAATGAGGGGGAAATAACGCTCTCCCAGGAACTTTTTCCTGGGTTCACCCACCGCACAGTTGATGGGATCAGCCCAGAAGGCCTTGTAATAGGCGCCTCGGTAATAATAGCAGGTAAAACGAAAACCGGCAGGTGCCCAAAGAACCAAAAAAGCCGGTGAAAACATAAGCCAACCCGGCCACCAACCCGGCTTGGGTCCAAACCAGGCGTGCTTGGTGTATCCAAAAATCTCCGGCGAGAAAAACGGCGAAAGATAATCCGCCCCATTGCCGTCATAATAGTAGGCGCATGTCCCATTCGCCAGGGGATGAAATGCCGCCCAGGTGGAATAAATGATGAACGCGGAAAACCCGAGGAACACCAGCAACGGCTGCATCCACCAGGCGTCCGTACGGGTGGTTACGCCAAAAGGCCGTTGTGCTGGCAAACTTGAGAGGGCCATAGATCAGTTTTTCAGTTGGCCTAATATGCGCGGACACTTAATTAGAATCAAGAATATATCTGCGACCCAGCAAAAAATCATTCTGCCTTACCTTTACAATTAACTTTATCATGCCTTCCTGTTCCCCCAGTCATTGAGGGATCGCGCCCCGTCCCCGGGCAACAAGCCCAGTATTTCCATTGCTTCACCCACCAAATAAAGGGATCCCGCGACAATCACCAACTCATCCCCTGCCGCTTTGGCGAGCGCTTCTGCCATGCCTTCTGCGCAACACAGCATCGCCAACGGGTTGGCTGCCAGGCATTCCCTGGCCAGATCCTCAGGCTTGGCAGACCGTGGGCTGGCAACCGGAACAACAATCAGGCGCGAGGCCAAGGGCGCCAACCTGTGGCAAATGGGTGCCCAATCCTTATCCTCCAGAACCCCGAGGATCAAAGTTTTGTTTTGGCCCGGGAAAAAATCATTCAAGGCCAGAGCCAGCGCCTCCACTCCGGCGAGGTTATGGGCGCCGTCCAGAACCATTCTCTTTCCGTTTGGCATGGGAACAATTTGAAAGCGTCCAGGCCACTGCACTCCGGCCAGTCCCCGGCGCAAGGCCGACTCGGTTACAGGCAGGACGCCTTGCAAAGCCTCCACTGTGGCCCGCGCTGCCGCCGCATTCCGCCTTTGGTGTTGACCTGCAAGGCCCGGATCAAAGGATGGCGTTCCATCTGACGCCCAACCCGGAGCTGGAGGCTCCACTTGGATTAATGGCGAACCCTTCCTTAAAGCCTCTTCCTTGATGACCGCCAGCGCGGGCGCATCATCCACCACAGTGATGACAGGAATTCCGGGTTTGATGATACCTGCTTTTTCCCGTGCAATCTTGGCGGTGGTGTCGCCCAACCACTGTTGGTGATCCAAGGCAATGTTGGTGATGACACTGGCCAGGGGCATGACGATATTGGTGGCATCCAGCCTGCCGCCGAGGCCCGCTTCCCAAATCACTATGTCGCAGTTTTGTTCCGCGAAATAGCGCATAGCCATGACGGTGGTGAATTCGAAAAGGGTGACCGGGCGTTCATCAGCCGCCTTGCGCAGCAGGGTGGCCAGGCGGACAAGCTCCTGCTCGGAGATGCAAAATCGGTTCACCTGAATGCGTTCACGAAAACAGGCCAGGTGTGGAGAAGTATAAAGGCCCACGCGGAAACCCGCCTCCCGGTACACGGCTTCCAGCATGGCGCAAGTGGATCCCTTGCCGTTGGTGCCAGCCACATGTATGAATCGGAGATGTTGGTGGGGATTGCCCATCATGGCAGCCAAGGCTTCCGTGGTGGCGAGCCCAAAATGGGCGCCAAACAAGCTCAACCCATACAGATAAGACAGGGTTTCAGCGTAGTTCATGAATCCTTTCCAACTGTAAACATCCTCCCCAACTGTAACCACTCAATCGCGGCCTTGGGCAGACATGGCAAAAGCCCGGTAAACGCCCGTCAAATGGGTTTGTGATGAATGCGCTGGTGCGCCGCCGCGATAAATCCCTTAAACAGGGGGTGCGGTTGGTGCGGTTTGCTTTGGAATTCAGGATGAAACTGGCTGGCCATGTAAAAAGGGTGGTTGGGCAATTCCACCACCTCCACCAACTTGCCATCTGGAGACAATCCACTAAAAACCATTCCCGCCTTTTCAAAACGTTCACGATAAGCATTGTTGAATTCATACCGGTGCCGATGCCGTTCGTGGATCACAAAACAGCCATAAAGCTGGGCCACACGTGAATTCATTGCCAATTGGCAGGCTTGGGCCCCCAACCGCATCGTGCCACCCTTTGTCGTCACTCTTTTTTGATCATCCAGCATGGCAA
>DAIDJC010000342.1 GCA_027451565.1 Limisphaerales bacterium
CATCCACCACCTCGATCTCCAATTCCCGCAGCTTGGCCAGTACTTGGTCCAGATAGGCCGGAGTGGAAAATTCATCGGTCAAAACCTCGTTGACATCTTCAAAGGTGATCTGGCCCTGCTCCCGGCCCAATCGAACCAAAGCCTTGATTTTCTCCGCAAAAATCATGGCCAACGAGGGCGTACCGCTCTTTGGTGGGCCGACCTGGGATTCTTCCTGGACCTTTGTTGATTTGGTGGGGTGCGTCATAAGGCCGTCCTTGTGGTCTGTTTAAATCAGGTGGCCAATATGAAAAGGGCTGCCCGCTTCGTCAAGCGATGTTTTAACCGATGATTTATTAATTCATTAATTTATAAATCTTACCCGGTGGATGGTGTCACATAAATGCCCCTTGCTTGAAGGTGCGGCAGGAGCATTTCCACCGTGCGATTCACCGCGCCTTGGTTTGAATGAACCGCCGCAAGCGCCCGCGCGCCCAGGTCCGCGCATCGCTGCGGGTTCCCAAGCAGGTCCGCCAGTGTTTCCTCCAAATGCCTGGAATCTCGCACTGAAACCGCCGCCTGATGGTCCATCAGGATGCGGACGATATCCTTGAAATTTTGCATGTTGGGGCCGAAAACCACGGGTTTCCCCAATGACGCCGGTTCCAGCGGGTTCTGGCCGCCTTTCGCGGTAAGGCTTTTACCCACAAATACCACGCTGGCAGCCTCATAAAAACTGACCAGTTCACCCGTGGTATTCACCAGCAGGACGTCCACGGGTCCCTGGGCCGATCGTGATGATGAATCAACTTCGCTGCGCACCGCGAGGCGTGCGCCTTTGCCCCGCAATTGCTGGACCAGCGCTTTGGCCCGTTCAAAATGACGGGGTACCAGGATCAAAAACAGCGAGGGAAATTTTTTGCGCAAATGGGCTGCGATTTCCACAAGCATCGCCTCCTCACCGTCGTGCGTGCTACCCGCCACCAAAACAGGAGCGTTTTCAGGAACACCCATGCGCCTGAGCATTTCCCGCGCATCCAGCTTGCGGGGGTTCGATGCTTTGGCAGCATCAAATTTGAGGTTTCCCACCACTTTCACCGCCTCAGGACGGCATCCCACCTCCACCAGTCGGGCTGCATCTTTTTCACTTTGGCATCCCACCCCGGAAAAAGCCCCAAACAAATCCCGAAACAACCATCCATGGCGACGGTACCTGGGAAATGAGCGGTCTGACAACCGTGCATTGGCCAGGAAAAGTGGGAGTTTAAGGTCACGGGCACGCCAGATGAAGTTGGGCCAGATTTCCGCTTCCAACAAAATGATGGCTTGCGGGTTGATCACCGCAATGGCCCGCCGCACATAACGGCTGCGGTCCACGGGATAATAGATTTTCAGGATATGCGCCGGCAGTCGCCTGCGGTATTCCTGCATTCCCGTCGTGGTGGTGCATGAAACCACAAACTTAACATTTGGCGTCCGCGGTTCCATGGCGCGGATCAACTGGGTGCAAAGACCCACTTCCCCCACGCTTACCGCATGTATCCAGATCACATGCCGGTTGGTCAGCGCCTGATTCACCCCGCGGTCGTACCGCGCAAATCGCTGGCCAAAACCATCCACCCAATTGCCCCGGCGAATCAGCCGCCAAAAATAATAGGGCGATGCCAGCACAAAAAAAACCTGAAAAGCAATGTTATATAGGGTTCGCAATTTGATAATCCCGGCAGCCCGGCGACGCAACCACACTCTCCGGCAACCTGGCAGAGCGCAAATAATTTCATATTTACCCCAAAAACTCAACTGCGTAAACCGCCCTCAAAATCAGGCATATCACTGCTCCTCCGCAAAAAGCCATCTGGAGCAGGGGGATTTATTGAATCCCGCGTCCGTCTGTCTCCCAACCGGGATGAACGCCCGTTCCGGCCAGTCAATCCGCCGCCATTTGCAGTTTGTTCCAATCCGAATTTCATCGCTTGAATCACCGGTGTTTTGCATATTGACCCCATGAAATCCATGACAGGATGCGGTCACGGTGAATGCGCGGAGGATGGTTTCAAGGTTACCGTGGAACTGGCGGCGGTGAACCGGCGCCAGGCGGAATTGGTTGTCAGCCTGCCCAGGGAATGGGAGGGGCTTGAGGGAATCATTCGTGAACGGATCCAGGAATCCATCGCGCGGGGAAGGGTCACTGTTCGTATTTTCATTGAAGTGGGCTCCAGTCGGCTGGGGGCGCGACCCCGGTTGAACTTGGACCTGGCCCGAAGCTATGCCAGCGAATTGCGCTCGTTGGCCATGGAATTGGACCTGGCTGGAAGCTTGAGCCTGGACCACATTCTTCGTGTACCCGGGCTTTTCGAGGCTTCCAATGAATTGAAGGATCATGAGCAAATCCAGCCTGTTCTCCAAAAAGCGCTGGATCAGGCCATCACCGCGCTCCTGGCCATGCGAACCCGGGAAGGACTGCACCTGGCTGAAGACCTTTCATCCCGTGTTCAAATCATGCGCCAGTCCGTGGAGCGCATACGCCAGCAGGCCCCCAAGGTGGCGGAAAACCACCATAAGCTCCTCCT
>DAIDJC010000343.1 GCA_027451565.1 Limisphaerales bacterium
CAAAGGATTGCTGGCGCCGTTTTTTTAAGCGTCATATGTCGTTAAATTTATACGCGGACCTATAGCCATACCGGCTTGGGCACGAAAACAGCATCCTTTCAAATTTTAAGACAGGCTCTGAAGGATGCGTCCGACCCGATCCACCGCGCCGCACCCCATTAACGAATCCCATGGAGCCCGCCAGAGTGTCTGGGCGCCGCAAAGGTCTTCAAATCACGGCACGCCGTCTTCCGGATTGGGTGAAGCTTTGGCCCGTTGCCAGCAGGCCATTTCTTCTACCGCCCAAAGCCAGATGAATCAGAAGTACAAGAAAGGGTGAAAGGCAGGAATTGACGATTGGCAACCGGGCCTGCGCTTTCTATCCTTGACCGGTGACGATCCTTGACGAATTGGACTGGCGTGGCTTGGTGGCTGATTGCACGGACCGGGAAGCCCTGGCTGCAAGGCTGACGAGGCCCATTACGCTTTATTGTGGTTTTGACCCCACTGCGGACAGTTTGCATGTGGGCAACCTGGTGCCGCTTCTGGCATTGAAACGTTTTCAAGACGCCGGCCACCATCCCATTGCATTGGCCGGCGGGGCCACGGGATCCATTGGTGACCCCAGCGGCAAATCTCAAGAACGCCAGTTACTCACCCCGGAGACATTGGCGCACAATATTGCCCAAGTTAAAAGCCAGTTAACCCGGCTTTTGGATTTTAACGCTTCCGCCAACCCGGCAAAACTCGAGGACAACAATCAATGGACAGCCCCTGTTTCCTTCCTGTCTTTTCTTCGAGACATCGGAAAACATTTTTCCGTGAACCAGATGGTGGCCAAGGAATCAGTGCGGGCACGCATGGAGGATCGTGATGCGGGAATCAGCTTCACCGAATTCAGCTACATGCTGCTGCAAGCCTTTGATTTCATGGTGCTGGCACGGGACCAAGGCTGCGAGCTGCAGATTGGTGGAAGCGATCAATGGGGGAACATCACTGCTGGCATAGAATTGACCCGCAAAAAACTCTCCAAACCGGTTTATGGACTCACCCTGCCGCTCATCACCAATGCCGACGGCTCAAAATTTGGTAAAACCGTGGCTGGCGCCATCTGGCTGGACCCCAATAAAACCAGCGTTTACAAATTTTACCAGTTTTGGATCAACACCGATGACCGGGATGTGATTCGATACCTGAAATTTTTCACCCTGCTGGATCAGGCAGAGATCACGCGCCTGGAAGAACAGCACGGTCAAAACCCAGGCGCCCGCATGGCCCATAAGGCCCTGGCCCGTGCCGTGACGGACCTGATTCACGGGGCGTCCGCCACCCAGGAGGCCATTCGCGCCAGCGATATTTTGTTTGGCGGAGAAATTTCCGGCATTACCGAGGGGCTGTTTGCGGAAATCGCCAATGAAGCTCCCAGCAAGGAATTGGAAAAAGGAAGGCTTGCGGGGGCGGGGCTGCCCCTGGTGGAATTACTGGTGCTGGCGGCCCTGTCCAATTCAAAGGGCCAGGCGCGGAAAGATCTGGAGGGAGGCGGCGTTTACGTGAACAACATTCGCGAGACCAACCCCATGCGACTGATCACTGAGGGGGACCTTTTATTCAAGAAACACGTCCTGTTGCGAAAAGGCAAAAAGAATTACGCAGTCATCCGTTTTACCTGAAAAAGGCCGGGGCAAGGTTCAAGTTTTTTCGAAAAGACTGGGAGCGGTTTGCAGGGCAAATTTTTGGCAGGCGGCGTAAATTTCCGACGGCGAGTCGCATTGGAGCGCAAAATCTGCCAGTTGCCTGGCTTCGGCAATGCTGGTTTTTCGGATCATGTATTTCACCTCCGGGATCACAGGCGGTGCGGCGCTTAGTTCATCCACACCCAACCCCAGAAGCAAAGGCACCAGGGTGGGGTCCCCCCCAATTTCTCCACAAACGCCGGTCCAGATGCCATGGCGATGCGAAGCTTCCACCGTATATTTAATCAACTTCAGGATGGCTGGGTGGGTGGGTTCGTACAGGTGAGACACCTTCTCATTGGTGCGGTCTGCCGCCAAGGTGTATTGGATAAGGTCATTGGAACCTATGCTGAAAAAGCGGGCACGCTGGGCCAGGGCATCCGCAATCAAGGCTGCGGAGGGAATCTCAATCATGACCCCGATTTCCATGTTTGGATTAAAGGGCACTTCCTTGGCCTTGAGTTCCTGCTTGCATTTTTCCAGCAGGGCGTTGGCCTGATTTAATTCATCCACGCCGGAAATCATGGGGTACATCATTTTCACATTTCCCCCCGAGCTGGCCCGCAGGATGGCACGGAGCTGGTTACAAAACATATCCGGCTGTGCCAGGCAAAAGCGAATGGCGCGCCAGCCTAAAAAGGAGTTCAACTCGGGCGCCAGTTGCAGGCTGGAAACGAATTTATCGCCACCCAGGTCCAAAGTGCGGATGATGACAGGGTTTGGGTGCAGGGCGGCTGCCACCTCGTGGTAAACCTGCCATTGTTCATCCTCGTTAGGGGGAGCGGGACGGTTTAAAAAGAGAAACTCGGTGCGGAACAAGCCCACCC
>DAIDJC010000344.1 GCA_027451565.1 Limisphaerales bacterium
CACACGTGGTCATCTTGGCGGCAGGTTTACACCTTGGCCGATGTGCGGCGGGAGAGGATGGCCGCCAGGGTCAGGCCGGAAATGAATATGGGAATGCTCACCAATTGTGCCGAGGTAAGGCCGGCATGGATATGGTCATCCGGATAATCCCCCCGGAAATATTCCACCACCGACCTGAAAATGGAGTAAAGGATGAGATAGGTGGAGAAGACCTGGCCATCAAATTTTTTGTGACGGAACATCCATGCCAAAAGCCCATAAAGGAGAAGGTTCAACAAGGCATCATAAACCTCAGTGGGATGCAGCGGAATCCCCAGAGGCGTGCCCGAATATTGATGGGCTTGCGGGTTTGTGAAGGTGATGGCCCATGGCATTTGGCAAACTCGACCGTAGCAGCAGCCGTTGAGCAGGCATCCGACCCTGCCAAAAACACTGCCCAAGGCAATGCTGGGCGCAAAAACATCCGCAGTTTTCCACAAGGGCAGTTTGAGTCGCCAGAGGGCCAGAACCCCGGCCAAAGTGGCTCCGATCAAGCCACCATAATAAACCAGACCGCCGTGCTGGATCATGAACACCTCAATGAAGGGTTGGCCGGCAAATTCCTGGTTCCAGTAGGTGGTCACGTACACCACGCGCGCTCCAAGGATCGCCCCCACGATCAACCACAGGGTCGTATCCGCAATGCGTTCAGGCGGCAATCCGGCCCGGCGGGCTCGGGACATGGCCGTCCAAAGTCCCATCAGAAAGGCCGCCGCCATCATTACCCCGTAGGAATGCAGGGCAAACGAACCCATTTGAAATAAAATCGGATGCACTACGCCAGCGTACCGGAACACAATTAAAATGGAAAATTCAAAACCCAGCCCAATTTTATCATAAATGGCCAGCGGGTTGGCCGCCCAAGGACCCGTCGCGGCTTTTGAATTGACCCGCCCCGGGCGCAAGCTGCCGCTAAAAAGGCGCTTTAACATGCCTGAATTTGGCTTTGCGAAAGCCTCCCTCTCCCGCTATGATGGGCAGCCAGTGTCCGATGGTGTAATGGTAGCACAGAGCCCTTTGGAGGCTTTAGTCATGGTTCGAATCCATGTCGGACAACCAATAAACCCCTGGTCTTTTTCGTAGTCCCCCGTTGGCTGGTCTTTCCTGAAGCATTTTGTGACAAATGGAGCCACCTCAGAGAAGGAACTATAGGCATTTGGCGAATGACTTTTTTTATTTAGACACTGTTTTAAAATTCGGAGTAGTGCTGTGAACGCCCCAAGGGCCGCACGGCAAGGCGTTACAGGGGACAATATTCGTCCTAAATCTTCGACCGGGGAGCAACGCCGCCAGACGGCCCTTGGGCGTTAAACCTCAGAGTAACCATTCTTTTACGCTGGCGCCGCGTTGCCGCGGATCGTCAAGCCCGCTGCGGGGTTTCTCGTTCCGCTCTGCCTTGCTCCCGCCCAAAACCCCTCGTTTCAGGACCCCTGCCAATTTTAAAACCGTCTCTTGGCAGATCTGCGAATGAGCCAATCTCCCAAAACGCGAAACCTCCGTATGAAGCCCCTTGGAACAATTTCAACCGCCCTCCTTTTTTACCATGCCAAAAAGTCATTTATTTAGATTACTGAGGAGAGACTTGGAATGCTGCTGGCCATGGCAACCGTAAATGGCCTAATCCTGGCGCACAACGCGCTCGAACATATTCGCATCCAGGCGGTTCGAAGCGTGGTGGATGACGGCGAGTCGCCCAGTGGCATGATGCAGGGCTTTGGCTTGTGCCTCACCGATTGCCTTGCGTTCAGCCCCGGACTGGCCTGGCACCACCCGTTCTGCCGTACTGTCTCGGCCAAACCTTTTCTTTCTCATCAACCGGTCCGCCCGCAACCAAACAGAACCTCCCGCCGCAGGTTTCAGATACTCCCCATAAATGCTCCGGCGGAATTGGCTGAGCGCCGCTTTCGCCGACACCAACTGTGCCCGTACCGGATTCAAATGCGCATAATCTCACACCGTCCCCAGAAACCGTTCCCGATCCGCAGCTCCCGGAAGATGTCTTCACGCCGATTACCCCGGTTCATCACAAGATAAATCGCCAGGCCTATTCAAATCGCAATTTATGCGGTATTCCCGGATATTAACTCCACTTGGCTAAATTATCATTAGTCAGGACAGAAGCGTTCTCACTCAAAGTTTGGGCCAAGGCGCTGGCAGATCATTGGCTTGGCGGCCAGTGTGCTTTGGCGAGGGCCAAACGCATGCCCGAATACAGGCTGATGGCGACGACAGCTTCACCCAGGATAAACCACCAGAACCAGCCTTGTGACCAAGAAAGTGACGCCACGACGGCAAGCACCAGGGCGATGATTATCACAAAAATGGCAAGCAGTCCGCGAGAGGCTGCCTTTGCGGCATCTGTCGGTTGTGAAAGCGGCACGCCACGACCGCCGAGGCTGGGCGCCAGGGCAAAAACTGGCAAGGCAATGATTCCCGGGAGGAATAAAACAA
>DAIDJC010000345.1 GCA_027451565.1 Limisphaerales bacterium
TATTTGTTGAGCTTGCTGGGCGTCGAACCAAAAGAAATTTAGATGCGTCTGCCCTGGCGGAAGTATTGACTCGACTGGACAAAAGAAGGATGGCGACCCTACCGGGAATCGAACCCGGGCTACCACCGTGAAAGGGTGGTGTCCTAACCGCTAGACCATAGGGTCCCGAAGGGCCTCAAACGATAGCAGACAAAACCGGGATGTCACGTAAAAATTCAAATGAATTTGCCTTGGACCAGAGGTTAAGCTAGGTTGTCTTTTTTGAGCATGAAAATTTTCATGGATGGCAAGCTGGTGGATGAGCGCAACGCAAAGATTTCTGTTTTTGACCATGGGTTGCTCTATGGCGACGGGGTTTTTGAGGGGATCCGTGCCTACAATGGCAGGGTTTTCAAGTTGAAGGAGCACATTGACCGGTTGTTTTATTCTGCCAAGGCCATTTTGCTGGATATTCCGATGTCGCCGGCGCACCTGATGAAGGCCACGCTGGCCACGCTGCGGGCCAACCGCCTGCGTGATGCCTATATCCGGCTTGTGGTGACTCGCGGGGTGGGCAACCTGGGGTTGAACCCCCGCAGTTGCCGCAAGCCGACCGTGTTCATCATTGCCGGGAAGATCCAGATTTACCCGGCTGAACTGTATGAGCGCGGCATGGACATTGTGACGGTGCCGACGGTGCGCAACCTGCACAGCGCGGTGAACCCGGCCATCAAGTCGTTGAATTATTTGAACAACATCCTGGCGAAAATTGAAGCCAACAACGCCGGGGTGGAGGAGGCGGTGATGCTCAATGCCGATGGGTATGTGGCCGAATGCACGGCAGACAATCTTTTCATTGTCCGGAAAGGGAGCCTGCTCACCCCGCCACTTTCAGCGGGGGCATTGCATGGCATCACCCGGGGAACGGTCATGGAACTGGCGGCAAAGCAGGACATGGAAGTTTTGGAGCCCAATATCACGCGTTATGATTTGTTTAATGCGGACGAATGTTTTCTCACCGGAACCGGGGCGGAGATCATGCCGGTGATCAAAATAGACGGGCGAATCATTGGGCAGGGCAAGCCCGGTGCCGTGACCCGGCGCCTGACCGAGGCATTCAGAAACCTGGTGCATAACAGCGGTGAGCCAATTTACAAATAACCCGTGTTGTGGAAGTTTAAATACAGTGACTGAACTGTTTTGAGGCATGGACATCCATTTCCGATTCAGTCAGTCGAAAAAATTATGATTTGCTCCCTGTGCAAGGAAAAACCGGCTTCGGTGCATTTGACCCAGATTGTGGGGGATAAAATGCAGCGGCTTGATTTATGCGAGGATTGCGCCAAGGTCAAGGGGGTGAATGACCCGACTGGATTTGCCATGGCGGACATCATGCTGGGATTGGGCGCGGCCCAGGAATTGGAACAATCCGCAGGCGGGGTGGAGATCAAATGCCCTCGCTGCGGGTTTACCCAGGTTGACTTCAAAAAATCCGGAAGATTGGGGTGCCCGGAATGCTACCGCACCTTTTCCGAGGGTTTGGCTGGTTTATTGAAGTCCATGCACAAGGGAACGCGGCATGTGGGCAAAACCCCGGAATCGCTTCGCGTATCCAGGGAACATTCGGACCGCTTGCGGTCCTTGCAGAAAAAACTTTCAAAAGCCATTGAAACCGAGGATTTTGAACTTGCTGCGCGGTTGCGTGATGAAATCAAACAGTTACCCGAGCGTCCCGCAGCCGCCAAAGGTCAGGGTAAAAGCTAATGGGCAAAGGCATGAACGAAGGCATGAGTGATTTTCACCAGTTTTTGTGTTCCCCAGCGGAATTCACCAGACGGCATGGTCCGCACGACCGGATTGTCATGTCCAGTCGAGTGAGACTGGCACGGAACCTCCGTGACGCCGCCTTTCCCACATGGGCCAAGAAAGTGGAGCGGGTCAAGGTGCTGGAAATCATCCAGCCAGCCGTGAGTTCGCTGCCGGAGATGAAGGATTCGATTTATGGTTCCATGGATGGCATCAGCACGCTGGACAAGCAGATTTTGGTGGAGCGGCATTTGATCAGCCGCGAGCATGCGGCCAAAAATGTGGGCAGCGGGCTGGTGGTGAACCGTGCGGAGACCTTTTCGGTGATGATTAATGAGGAAGACCACCTCCGAATGCAGGCTCTGCGTCCGGGACTGCAATTGAAGCAGGCGTGGACGGCCATTGATGCCTTTGATTCCGACTTGGAAAAAAAGCTGAATTATGCCTTTGACAACGAATTGGGCTACTTGACCGCCTGTCCAACCAATCTCGGCACGGGAATTCGCGTCAGCGCCATGCTGCATCTGCCAGGCTTGGTGCTGGGCGAGCAAATCAACCCCATCATCCAGTCCGTCAACAAATTGGGTCATGCCGTGCGCGGCTTGTACGGGGAGGGAACCGAGGCTTTGGGCAATGTATTCCAGGTTTCCAACCAGATGACCCTGGGCGAAACAGAAGATCACATAGTGGAACGGCTTGA
>DAIDJC010000346.1 GCA_027451565.1 Limisphaerales bacterium
ATTCCACATGTCCTGCCTGTGGCCTAGGGAAGTGTAGAAAACACGACCTGCGCCGTAGGATTTGCACCAGGAAACGGGAAAACGCCCCGGAGCACCGGTTTCGGGATGCCGGTCCAGGACCAGCAACTCGTGAACCTTGGAAGGGTCGTAGTTTTTAAACTGGTAGATTTCTTCCTGATCAATTTTCCAGGCATTGGGCAGGCCCGATGTGGCGGGGTTTGAAGGGTCCTGGTTCAGACAGACCACGGAGACCTGGCGACCATGCCGTTTGAATTCACCGCCGAGCATTTGAATGTAATCAGGCCAGCCATGAAAGGTGTCGCTGGCGGCATGAATGCCTATGAAACCATGTCCCTGGCGGATCCAGTCCAGAAAACCAGCCTTGTCGGGAATGGGCAAGTCACCGGTGGTGCTGACAAATGCCACTCCATCATAATGAGCCAGGGAGGCTGGCGATAATTTTTCCAAGGCCAGGCGCAACTCCGCCTCCCATCGCGCCTTCATCTGTGTGAATTCAAGCTTTTCGGCGTCGGAGGCATTCACGCCGGGGTTTTTAGGCTCATCCGGGGGCTGGCGGACAAAATCCACGGTAAACAACCCGGTGCGGCTGGCGAGTTGCTGAATAATGTTCTCCGCAGTGGGTATGGAATCATGACGAAACCCGGTGGTGGTGGTGACCACGAGCAGGCGTTTGGGGGCGGCTTGTGCGACAGCCAGGCTAATCCACACAATCAGGATGGAAAACCAAAATCGGGAGATATACGTTTTCATGGAAGACAGGGTTTTGGAAGTGCGATTAAAAAATCAGGGTTCCTGGTCCACGGCCATGGGCCGGACCCAGATATTGCGAAAGGCCACCGAGTTGTTGTGATATTGCAGGGCAATGGGGCCGGTGGAACCCACCGGCGTGTAGGAGCCGGGCACCCTCCAGTTGGTGTCGCCCCGTATAGCTTGATGGTTTTGAACCACCACCCCGTTTTGCAGCACGGTCACATAAGCGGGGGTGAGCAGGTGTCCGGAATCATCAAAGTGCGGGACGTTAAAAAGAATATCATAGGTCTGCCATTCTCCAGGGGGGCGACAGGCGTTGACAAGAGGCGGGTGTTGTCCATAGATGGCGCCGGTGGCGCCGTCGGCATAGGTGGGGTTGTGGTAACAATCCAAAACCTGGATTTCATAGCGACCCATCAAAAACACCCCGCTGTTGCCCCGGTCCTGGCCGTAGCGTCCGTGCAGGACTGGCTCGCGAAACTCCAGGTGCAATTGCATATCCCCAAATGACTGGGTGGTCTGGATGTCGTCCTTGGCTGATATGGCCAAGCCATCCCTCACACTCCAGGGAACGGGGCCGCCGGTCTTTTTATCCTGCCATTGAGAAAGATCATGGCCATCAAACAAAACAACGGCATCGCTTGGCGCCGGGGCTTTTTCGCTGAATTCACCCGTTTTCACAATCGGGGGTTGCGGACGCGCAGGGTCATGCACATGCCAGAGGCCATCCGGCTGCATGGGCGTGTCTTGAAATCCCTCGACGCCGTTAATGACCGTTTCCTTGATTTTGGGCCGTGGTTCCGGCGCCGCAGGGGTCTGGGCGTGAAGACCTGCCCTGCCTATCAGCAACGCTGCCAAAATCAACAGGGCTTGAGAACGCAACATGGGGGGGAGGATTGGATATTTCATTATTTTATGGGCAGTTTTGGAAAAGGAGTCCATTTGGAACGGGATTGGGCGGAACGCACGGCGGCATCCAAAAAGGCCATGCCGTAAACGCCATCGTCCACCGTGGGAAAGTCAAATGCGCCAGGGCCACTCCTGCGCGATTGGGCGCGGATGGCTGAGGCGACTTCGGTGTAAATATTGGCAAAAGCCTCAATGAAGGCTTCAGGGTGCCCGAAGGGGAGGCGTGAACCGGCTTTGGCTGCGCTGCCCAAATAGGCGTTGCCACGGCGCAAAATGCGTGCGGGCTGGCCCTTGAGAGTGAGCTTCAATTCATTGGGATGCTCCTGGTGCCACGACAAGGCCCCCAGCGTGCCGTAAACACGGATGTTTAAATTATTCTCCTCCCCGCAGGAAACCTGCGAGCAATGCAGCACACCCCTGGCTCCGCCTTGGTATTGAATCAACAGGTTGGCATCGTCCTCCAGCTTCCTGCCGGGAACAAAGGAAGTGAAGTCGGCGCACAACTTTTCAATCTTCAAACCAGTGATGTACCGGCCCAGGTTTTCGGCATGGGTGCCGATATCGCCCAGACAGCAGGATTTGCCAGCCTTTTTGGGATCGCTGCGCCACGCGGCCTGTTTATGGCCCTGCTTTTCAATCCGATCCAGCAGCCATCCCTGTGGATATTCCGCG
>DAIDJC010000347.1 GCA_027451565.1 Limisphaerales bacterium
GAACATCATCGTTATGCCATCCGTTGCCTCCATGCCCGTCATCCAAGCTTCCAAACCGTTTCGTGAATTGGCCGTGGCGCGTCCGAATGAGGTTTTAAATGAGCTTGCCGTGAGAGAAAGTTCAGGCATAATTTTCCCCCGATTGAGCGTGGCCGGGAACCTCTGCCGCAGGCGATTTTAAATCCTGTGTCTTTCCCGGGACACGTTTGCGCAAAATGCTTTCAATCCAGCGCGTTATCCCGCATGGAATAGCATCACCGCCTCAATCAGGCGGTCTGGGTGTGTTCAATCGCACAAAATTTAATGTGTCGGGGTGTAGCGTAGCCTGGCTAGCGCGCTTGCTTGGGGTGCAAGAGGTCGGGAGTTCGAATCTCCCCACCCCGACCATTTTTCTCTTCGCATACAGCGGATTTCAGCAATTTCCACCGGGTTTTCTCAAAAAATAGGGATGTGAAAAAATAGGAGTGGGGTGTGACATGGGTTTTCCAAGTCCGCGGCTGCCCCCACACCTGTTTAAATCCTGCCTGACCCCCCCTCCGCGCTTTTTTTTGAGCAGCAGCTCCGCAAGCCATCTCATAAATGCCTCATTCCTCAGGCCACCTGCCATGCTCTTGAAAATGGGAAGGGTTAAAATGGCCCGGTGGCATGGTCCGCCGGCGGGTTTGGGTCAAAATGGCGGCTCTACGAATGATGAAATCGGCCATTGGCCAGAAAAAAAAGGGTTTGGCGGATGGCGGCGGGGTGACGCATGAGGAAGGGGTGGGCGCATGGAATGACAAGGTGATCTGCCATGCCGGCAAGCCGGGTGCGCTCGACTGAAACCTTGCCGTCGTTGGGTCCGGGAATCAGAAGGCTGTTGATCCAGTTGATGGAACGATTGCCAGAGATGATTCCAGCGCAAAAATGAGCCGGGCCAAGCCGGTTTGGCGTGGAATCCCCGCCGGTGCCCAACTCGGTTCCGGCCGGGCCGTTGATCATTTTGAAGAGCCGCCAGCGGCCCAACTTGTCCACGATTTCACTGCCCTGGTTGGGCGGGCCCAACATGATGATGCGTCCGGGTTGGGGAAGGGTGTGTCTGGATAAAAAACTGCGCGTCAGAATCCCGCCGAGTGAATGTGTGACGAAATGGATTTTTACCGCCCCATTTTGGCAGCAATCGCGCACCGCCGGGCCAATAGCGCCCTCGCTCAGAATGTCAATGGAGGCGGACCGCGAAGGATACTGGATGTTCAAGACCTTGTATCCGGCGCTTTCCAGCGCTGCGGCCATTGGAGCCATGGATCGGCTGGACCTGCACAAGCCATGGAGAAGAATGGCCCATTCGTTGGGCCAGGTGCCGGGGCAGGATTGGTCGAACCTGGCGGAGGTGATGGCGCCCGGAAATTTCATTGGGAAGCCAGCCTGCGGTTTTGGGGAAAGAAACGCAAATCCTCTGTCGCCGTCCAAAAGCCTGCTGGATGAAAGATTGTCTGAAAACCAGCGATTGATTGGCAGGTGCTTGTGCGCCTTTGACCAACGGTCCCGGTGCCGACCTCAAATGCATCATGGCCGGATGCCCATGCCGAATATGATTCAAACGGGCAGCTTCCCGGTTGATGTCATCAAGAGGAAAGGCTGCTTCGAAAAGTTTTTTAAGGGGATGGTAAATTTAACTGCAAATGGACTCAAATTGACGCAAATGGACGCGAATGGAAAAAATTGGTTGGTCATTGTGGCAGGTAAACAACGCGACTTTTACATCGGAGACTTGACGTTGCAGACTGTTTTTTGGGGATTGGCGGTTATTGGCGGTTGTAAGCCTGGGTCAGGGCCGGAGGAGCTTCACCTGTGCGGTTGGACATGTTCACAAATCAAAAACTGACACGGGCGGAGAACAATTTTTAGGTGAAAATCCATTTTGACCCGGCGTTGTCGAGGAACTAGGCTGGCGTCATGTCTTTTCAGAGCAATCAGCCGGGAGAATTTCGGTCGGATGGCCGTGTGGCGGGGCAGTTGCGCGGTTTAAAATTTCAAAATCACATTGCGCCGCATGCCACGGGTTCGACCCTGATTGAGTGGGGCAACACGCGTGTGATTTGCGGGGTGATGGTGGAGGAAACCGTGCCGCGGTGGATGAAGGAGCAAAAGGTGAGCGGAGGCTGGCTGACGGCGGAATATTCCATGCTTCCCTACGCCACGCTGGAACGAAAGCAGCGGGATATTTCAAAAGGCAAACTGGATGGAAGGACGTCTGAAATCCAGCGTTTGGATGGCAGGTCCATGCGTGCCGTGGTGGATTTGGAGAAGCTGGGGTCGCAGACGGTGTGCGTGGATTGTGATGTTTTGCAGGCCGATGGGGGCACC
>DAIDJC010000348.1 GCA_027451565.1 Limisphaerales bacterium
ATCCCGTGCGTACTATATTTTGAGTGTTCTTTCGCCTGTTTCCTGTCTAGATTCACTCCGTGAGTTCCTTGGAACCTCCGGATTCGCACCACTTGAATGCCGCCTTGGGCTGGCTTGGCTTGGGCTGCCCCCGGGAGGCACGCATTGAGTTGGACCAGATTTCCCCTCCCAACCGGCAGCTCCCCGATTGCCTCGCTGTTTTTTGGTCGCTGTACGCTGAAGAAAACCGGTGGGACGAAGCCCTCCGTGTGGCACAAGCCGAAATAACCGCCTGCCCGGAAGAGGTGATGGGTTGGTTGCACCGTTCCTACGCACTTCGACGTGTGCCTGGCGGCGGACTCTCCCAAGCCTGGGATGCCCTCCTGCCAGCCGCAAAAAAATTTCAAAACCAACCCACAGTCGCTTTCAACCTGGCTTGTTATGCCTGTCAGATGGACCAATTGGACATGGCCCGGCATTGGCTTCAAAAGGCCATGATGTCTGGACAGTCTTCTGCCATTCGCAAAATGGCCCTCGCCGATCCGGATCTGCAAGCTCTCTGGCCGGAAATCCATGAATGGTGAAAACAGCTCCATCTAGCATCGTCCTCTCAGTCCAAAACCTGTGTATTCAAAGGGGTGGCCAGCCCATTCTCCATGACGTTTCATGGCAGGTTCGGCGCGGGCAGCATTGGGTCCTCCTCGGGGCCAATGGCTCGGGAAAAACTTCCCTGCTCAGCGCTCTCACAGGCTATCTCATGCCTTCTGCCGGGGATATGCGCCTCTTGGACGCCACCTATGGTCAGGCGGATTGGCGCGACCTGCGGAAAAAAGTTGGTCTCGTCAGTTCCTCCATCCGGCAAATGATGGCTGATGAGGAAACCGCCCTTAACACCGTGGCCAGTGGTAAACAGGCCATGATTCATTTCTGGGGTCGGCTTTCCATGGCTGACCAACGACAAGCCCATCAACTTCTTAACAAGGTGGAATGCGCCCATCTTGCAGACAGGGCTTGGGGTGTGCTTTCCCAGGGTGAGCGACAACGCGTCCTTATAGGCCGCGCCCTCATGGCCAAACCAAAGCTTCTCATTCTCGATGAACCGTGCGCAGGTCTGGATCCCGCAGCGCGGGAAAATTTTCTGCATTTTCTTCAGCGGCTGGGCCGGCGGCCCAACGCCCCAACCCTTATTCTGGTCACTCATCATGTGGAGGAAATCATGCCTGTTTTTTCCCATGTGCTGGCGCTAAAATCCGGGCTTGTGCTAGCCTCTGGCCCCAAGCGCCTTGTCCTGCGCTCAAAAATTCTTTCCAAAACATTCGGGGAGCCTCTCACCGTGGGCCTCAGGGCCGGCAGGTATGCACTCAAGGTGATCCCCCGGCGTCGTGTTATTGCCTGATTTATAGAACCCCATCCATCTCCAAAAGTTATGCCTAAACGTGTCTGCCAGCACTGCGGTCATCAATTCCAAATCCCTGACTGGCTGGTCGGCGAGGAATTCGCCTGCCCTAGTTGTGGCAAAAGCCTCCTTCAGCCCAGACAAAACCATGGACCCGGCGAAAAGATCAAGTTGGTGGTCACTCCGCCGCCCGAAAACATCCTCCCTCCCGAACGCCTCGCAGAAACGGCACATGTCCTCATGGATAACATGCAGCAGGTTATTGTGGGCAAACCGGAGCAGGTCACCTTGGCCGTGGCAAGCGTTTTTGCAGGAGGCCACATCATCCTGGAGGACGTTCCTGGCGTGGCCAAAACCATGCTCTGCCGGGCTCTTGCCCAGAGTGCGGGCTGTTCCTTCAAACGAATCCAGTGCACCCCCGACCTAACCCCGGAAAAGGTGATTGGCGATTTCACCCAGGACCCCTCCACCGGAAAAAAGGATTTCCGGTTTGGTCCGCTTTTTTCCCAGATGGTGCTCGTGGATGAAATCAATCGTGCCAGCCCTCAAACCCAGGCCGCTCTCCTGGAAGCCATGGGAGAAGGCATGGTGACCATGGACCGCACATCTTATCGTCTCGAATCCCCTTTCATGGTGCTGGCCACCCAAAACCCCGTGGATCAGGAAGGCACCTTCCGCCTGCCAGAGGCACAGATGGACCGATTTCTCATGCGGTTCAGCCTGGGTTATCCTGCTGGTTCAGATGAGCGGGAAATGTGTATCCGTGCCAGCCTCCAACATCCCATTGAAATCATCAAACAGGTCTCCAATCCTGACGAGATTTTAAAATGTCAAAAGGGCGTGCGGCATATTCCCCTGAGTGATGACCTCTGCGATTACCTGGTGGCTCTTACTCGAGCCACACGCACACATCACGCGGTTCGCCTTGGAGCCAGCCC
>DAIDJC010000349.1 GCA_027451565.1 Limisphaerales bacterium
CGAACGAGTTCGCCATATTTATCACCAAAAAACTGCATGATATCCGGGCGGCCTTTGACATCCTCAAGTCTGGTTTCCATCCACGAGACCGGTTGATTTTCCAGAATCCGCTCATTGACAAGCGATTCGACATCTGCGAGCTGGGCCGGCGTCAAAGGAGCGGAATTAAAATCAAAGGTCAGTTTGTCAGGACCAACATGGGATCCTTTTTGGGTGACGTCATTTCCCACGATTTGGTGCAATGCCCAATGAAGGAGGTGCGTGACGGTATGATGCCTTTGAACGGCATTCCGCGTGGGGCGATTGACCTGCACCGTAACAGAGGATCCCACGGGAGGCGCATCGGAGCCTTCCAGGATGTGCAGAAAAATCGGGCCTGATTTTCTGGTGCTGACCACGTTCCAGGTGTTGTTTTTTCCCTGAATTTCGCCCTGGTCACCCACCTGACCGCCCATCTCCGCATAACAAGGGCTTCCATCCAGAATCACTGCGGTTTTATCCTTCAAACTCACCACTTCCAGGACTTTTGCCGAAGCGGAGAATTGGTCGAAGCCCACAAAACGGGTGGGCTGGCTGGTCTCGATTTGCGTGAGTGAAATAACCTCACGCTTCTGAGCGGATCTGGCTCTTTCCCGCTGCTCATTCATCAGGGTCTCAAACCCTGCCGCGTCCACACCCACATTATGCTCGCGCGCCATTAATTCGGTCAGGTCCAGCGGAAAACCATAGGTGTCGTATAACTCAAAAACCCAACTCCCGGGCAGAACCGGCTGGGTGCCGGGGGCGGAAGCGGCGCGCGGGGCCGGGTGTTGCAACCGCAATTCCTCCATGCGGGCGTTGAAAATTTCAATGCCTCGGTCCAGGGTTTTGTTGAAAGACTCCTCCTCGGTGCGGATGACTTCCTGCACCGCCTGACTGCGGCTGCGGATTTCCGGAAAGACATCCCCCATGGTCCGGGCCAGCACATCCACCAGCTTGTAAAAGAAGGGTTCCCGGAAGCCCAGTGTCCGCCCATAACGCACCGCCCTGCGCAAAATGCGGCGCAAAACATAATGCCGGTCGGAATTCCCCGGCATAATCCCATCCGCAATGGCAAAACCCAGCGTGCGGATATGGTCTGCGATCACGCGAAAAGCCACATCCACCTGTTCCTGCCGCGTCCGCGCCAGGCTCCCCTGCTCCGGCAGCGTGGACCCGTATCGGCATCCGCTCAAGCCCTCCAAGGCGTCAAACAACGGCCGGAAAATGTCCGTCTCGTAATTCGAAATCCGCGCATTTTTGAAATCCGTAAACCCGCGGGTTCCCTGTATGATGGAGGTGACCCGTTCAAAGCCCATCCCCGTGTCCACATGCCGGGCTGGCAGCGGGGCATAGGTTCCATCCGGGTTGGCATTGAACTGTATGAACACCAGGTTCCAAATTTCGATGCAACGCGCGTCCCCCTTGTTGACTAACGACCCGCGCATGTCTCCCTCAGGGGTGAGGTCCACATGCAATTCAGAACAGGGACCGCAAGGCCCCGTTTCGCCCATCATCCAGAAATTATCCTTCTTGTTGCCATTCACTATGTGAACGGCGGGATCCAAGCCGGCAGATTTGAATTTGGCGGCCCAAAAATCCCAGGCCTCCTGGTCAAAGGCGCTGGGGTCTTTCAACGAGGCGTTGGGGGCATAGACCGTGGCATAAAGGCGCTGGGGGGGAAATTGCCAAACGCCGACAATCAGTTCCCACGCCCAGTCTATGGCTTCGCGCTTGAAATAATCGCCAAAGCTCCAATTGCCGAGCATTTCAAAAAAAGTATGATGGTAGGTGTCCAGGCCCACGTCATCCAGGTCGTTGTGCTTGCCGCCGGCGCGTATGCATTTCTGCGTGTCCGCTGCCCGTCCCGGCTGGTAGGGACAGGGTGTCTGGCCCAAAAAAATGGGCACAAACTGGTTCATACCCGCATTGGTGAAAAGCAAGTTGGGCGAATCAGGCATGAGCCTCGCCGAAGGCACAATGGCATGCTGCTTGGACCGGAAAAATTCGAGGAAATCCTGGCGGATTTCCGTGCTGGTGCGAATGCGTGTCTGGTTCATTTTAACCCAAATTGATTCTGCGCAATCCCTGCCGCCCCGGGCGGCTGGGAAGACGCGATAAAGACCGCAGCCTAACACAAAACCGGGCCTTATGGCGAGCCAAGTTTTAGGCAAACCAGCCCCTGATGAAAAATCCACCCGAAATCCTGGCAGGGTCTTTTGTTTTGGGTCTCATTTTGCGGTAAGGACCGACAGGCAAAGTTTGGGATTGGAATGGAATCGTTCAC
>DAIDJC010000350.1 GCA_027451565.1 Limisphaerales bacterium
AAGGCAACATCGGTCTTATGAAAGGGGTGGAACGGTTTGACGCATCCAAAGGCGCCAAGCTTTCCTATTACGCCTCCTGGTGGATCAAGCAATCCATGATGCGGGCCTTGGCCAATCAATCCAAAACCATCCGGCTGCCGGTTCATGTGGTGGATAAAATGGCCCATATCCGCAAGGCCGAACTGGCCCTGCGGGAAACGCTGGGGCATGACCCCACGGATGATGAAATTGCCGTTCACCTGGGCATCAGCGCCCGCCGGATTAGCCAGTACCGCGCCGCCTCGAAAGCGCCCATTTCACTGGATGCCCCGCTGGGCCATGACGAGCCAAAACCCATCTCGGAATCCATTGCCGACACGCAAACCGCCGCGCCTTTTGACCGGATCATCCAGGAAAACAATGAAGGCCTGCTGCGCAAAGCCATGGAGGTTTTGGACGAACGGGAAAAACGAATCCTGATCCAACGCTTTGGCCTGGACCACGGCACCCCCAAAACATTGGAAGAAATCGCATCCCAATTTGATGTCACCCGCGAGCGGGTCCGGCAAATCCAGGAAGGCGCGCTCAGAAAAATGCGCTCCCTCATTGAAACCATCGAGGCGCCAGCCGACAGCGTGGTCATGGCTGCCTGATTCACCAAAGCCACCAAAGTTTTGACAGGAAAGTCGTGGCGCTGGGTTACGGGATTTTTTCAACTTGGACGAGGCATTGGCAAAGGTGCAGGTTTGAAAACCTTGCACCTGAACCGAAACAGCGCCCAAGTCAAAAAAGACCTCATCCCTTCAAACCCAGCACACTGCCGCAGGTTTGATGGAAATGCTCCAGGCGGCGGATGAAATGCTGTTACCCGGCAAATCTTGAAAATCAGGCCCTGTCGGCATGCCAAAAAGCGAGGGGTTTTGTCATGCAACGCCCAGAAATCCAGCAAGCCTTGGGTTCACGCCCCATCAAACATCACCCTGACCGTCTCTTGCAAGAGAGTGGACCGGTTGCTTGGTGAACATGGGATGGAAAAGGACACATCGGAAGGGCGTTTGGAGTTTGAACCGAGGATTTTCGCGCCCAAACCGGTCTGCCGTTGTTGCTCCTCGATCCCAGACCCATGTTATGCCCCCTCGCCGCGCCTGGCCAGCACGCATGCCCAAACCGGCCAAGCCCCGGCCTTGCTGACGTGGTTGAGTCGCTTTTAAAGCGGGCTGAGCAATAGTGCGGACCAGTTGGAGGCGGATTTTGGAATCCTTTTCGCCAGCCAGCGGCGGCATTGCCGGGAGTTGTGGTTTGAAGGACTGAGGATGTCAGGATTCAATTTGGGTGCAGGCTCAAACCGCGCAAAAACCAGAGTCAAATAACCAACGGCTGCTTAAAGAATCTTGCAGATTCAAGGGCAGTTTTGGCATTCCGGGAAATGAGATTTTATCCTTTGGCACATTCATAAGGGGTTCCTCATTTTTGTCTCGAATTGGTTTCGATGAGGACGTTAGGAGCTTTCAGAGTCCTTGTGGGGGGCTTTGAATTTTTCGAATCAGATTCTAGACATAGGGCAAAGAATGTTCATTCTCAAGCAATGATTGGAGAGTCGTTTTTTGTGAATCGACTAACTTTTCACTAATGGAAAGCCTGGTGGGCGATTAAAGCCATGAAGCGCCTGGCGATTGTGCATGATTGAAACATCCTGAAACCGTGACTATGAAACAGAAAAAAAACAGAAACCTCCGCACTTGTGCCACGCTGGTGGTGCTGGCCGCCGCCGCCTGGTTTGGTGGTGTGGCCGCAAATCCATTGTTGGCAGACCCGTCAACGAACGCCCCGGCTGCTTCCGAGGGCGCAATTCAAGCCGCAACCCCTCCCCCGGCCAAAATCGTTCACAAGCTTACGGGGGCGGAGTTGTATTCCATTCATTGCAATCGGTGCCATCCGGAGCGGTACCCCACCGAGCGCACGGCAGCCACGTGGAAGACCATCATGCTGCACATGCAGGTTCGGGCCCAAATTCCGGTGGCTCAGTCGCGTTTGATTCTCAAGTACCTCCAAGATAACAGCGGACGATAAACCCAACCTGAACCTTGTTTGATTTGATATTCATGAAAACCAATGTGATTCGATACGGAATGGCAGCGACCACCGGCCTTTTATGCCTGGCCCAGACCCAGGCGGCGCGGGCGGAGGTGAGCGACGCGGATTTTAACGCGCTCAAGGAACTGGTGGGTCAGCTTAGCCAGCAGGTGCATGATTTGCAGACGACCAATCAGGTCCAGAACCAAAAGCACCAATTGG
>DAIDJC010000351.1 GCA_027451565.1 Limisphaerales bacterium
AGCATGCTGAGGATGCCGATGGAGCATATGACTGAAAGTGGAATGGAGATGGCGATGATGATGGTGCTCCTCCATGAGCCAAGGAAGAGGAGAATCATGAGGGCGGTCAGGGATGCGGCAACGATGCCTTCGCGCAAAACTCCCCGGATGGCGGCCCGCACAAAGAGGGATTGATCAGCAAATTCCTTGACCTGCAAATCCGAGGTGACCGTGGCCATGACCTTGGGCAGGGCGGCCTTGATCCCGGCAACCACATCCAGTGTGGAAGCGGTGCCATCCTTCATGATGGTGAGAAGGGCTCCGCGCACTCCATCCTGGCGCACGGCGTTCTGTTGGGGGGTAAAACCATCATGAACCTGGGCCACGTCAGAAACATAGAGCGTGGCTCCGTTCACCTTGCGAATGGGAAAATGATTGATCTCATCAATAATCCGGGGATTGGCATCCACGGCCACGTCATATTCTGTCGCGCCAATCTTGGCGGTGCCGCTCGGGAGGACCAGGTTTTGGGCATTAATGGCATTGACCACATCCATCGGGACCAGGTTTTTGGACTTCAAGGCAGCCAGGTTCAGGTCCACTTCCACCACGCGTTGCTTGCCGCCGTAGGGCCATGGAATCATCGCACCCGGAACGCTCGCCAAGCCAACCCGGACCATGTTGGCTGTCACGTCAAACAACGCCTGCTCGGACATTTTCGGGCTGCTGAAGCTGTACTGCAAAATGGGCACCGTGGAGGCGCTGTATTGGATGATCAGCGGGGGGGTAATCCCTGGTGGCATCTGTCGCAGGACGGTCTGGCACACCGCCGTAATCTGTGCCACGGCCGCCACCACCGGAGCCCCGGGTTGAAGATACACCTTGATGACAGAAACCCCGCTGTAGGTGGTGGATTCCACATGTTCAATGTTGTTCACCGTCACGGTGAGCGCCCTCTCGTTGACAAAGGTGATGCGTTTCTCAAATTGATCCGCGTCCAGGCCGCTGTACAGCCAAATGATGCTCACAACGGGGATGTTGATGGATGGAAAGATATCCGTGGGGGTGCGCCACAGGATCAGAGGGGTCATCAAAACCAGCAGAAGCGCCGCCACTACAAAGGTGTACGGTCGTCTCAATGCCAGTCGCACAATCCACATGATTTTTTCTTCTCCTGCAAGGACCCTTCGGGGTCAATGCCTTGGGTTTTTTTCAGGGTTTACCTTGACCAGGGCAAACACCCCGGTCTCCAAATCTGCCAATACTTTCAAATCGTTGTATATCTTGGCGCGCAATAATAAACCAATGACATAGGAATGCACCAATTCGGCGGTTTTAAGTGGGTCGGCCACGCATGCGTCTCCGCCATCCCGAGCGTCTTCTATGGCTTTGGCCAGATAACGCACATGCCTTTCCACCAGGTTCTGAGTGGTGCGTTGAATTTTTTTGTCCTGCGTGGCCAGCTCTCCTCCCACGCTGGCATAAGGGCACCCGCAAACATGCCCGTATCGCCGGAATCTTTCCCGCTGGGTGGACCGCACATATTCACACCAGCGTGACAAACGCTCCAAAGGGGCTGCATCCAGCGCAAAAACCCTTTCGTAGTCCGGCTCCTTGAGCCGCCACCGCTCCTCATAGGCTGCCACCACCAGCGCCGTCTTGGATTTGTAATAATAATAAAAACTGCCCTTGTTCACGCGAGCCCGGGAACAAATCTGGTCCACACTCACCGAGCCATAACTATGGTCGTGAATGAGGTCAAAAGCCACCTCCAAAAGGCGCTTTCCCGCGTTGCTGGTTCTTCCCATGCCTGTGATACTGGTTGCCGACCACCGGCCGGCAGGGGTGGAAAATTAAACTGATTTATACGACCGGTCAACTATTTTTAATTTGCGCCCGCGGCTTGGGATTTGCGGCGACAAAAACCGGCTTCAGTTGCCTCACGGCTTGGAATAACGAAAAGCTGCCAAGGCCGCCCCTGCCCGCTCCGGATCGTTCAAGGCCAGCCAGCCCCCCAGGATGCGCCTGGGTTCGGCGGCGGTCCATTCCAATGGGAACTGCGCGCGTCTGGCTGCCGCCATCAAGGAAAAGGTGGCAAACCCCTCCGACCGAAGCCGCGAGGACGTGATGATTTCCAAACGTCCAGAGATGCCCTGGGCGGCGTGGCGCATCAGTTCCAAGGTGAGACGCCCCATGGTGTGGCGTGGATTGAATTCCACGACGGGCTTGATCCTGCAAATGCCATCCGCGCCTTTATA
>DAIDJC010000352.1 GCA_027451565.1 Limisphaerales bacterium
GGATCACCGTGGGCGGGCGGGAATTCACTTTTTGTGCGGCGACCATTGGGAATCCGCACTGCGTTTTGCCGCTGCCGGAAATAAGCGCGCAAATGGCGCTCCAATACGGTCCCCTGCTGGAGGTTCATCCTCTGTTTCCGAAGAAAACCAACGTGCAATTTTTGAAGGTCCTCGACCGCGCCAATATTCAGATCGAAATCTGGGAACGGGGCGCCGGCTACACGCTGGCCAGCGGCAGCAGCAGCAGCGCCGCCGCAGCGGTGGCCTGCAAACTGGGCCTGGTGGACAGGGCCGTTTCAGTCCATTGCCCCGGAGGCATCATCAAGATAGAAATCCGCAATGATTTTGACATTCTCATGACCGGTGGAGTAACCAGGGTTGCCTCAGGACTGATAGCCCCGGAGGTTTTTCTTTGACCCTGAAATTCCTTTGTCATTGAGTGGCAAGAAAGGCTGTAAAAGAGCCGCTTTCAAACACCCATACCATCAGCGTTAAACCATTCTCCCGGCAAACCCAGCGTCAAGACCCCCGCCCCTCCATCAATCGCATGGATGGAGATGGAGTAAAAAGGATGAGGTGAATGTGCTTTTTAATTTGATCATGCGCCAAAGTTCGCCCTGCATTTTCCTGCGCGTAAAACAATCCAGCATCTCCGGTCTCCCCGCACCAACTGCGAAAGCCGGGGAAAGATTCAACCCAGCGCCGTGTGTCCCGGGCAGGGCTTCATCACGCATGAAAATAAACTTTCTACGGCAGGTTTCCGGTTTAAACTGGGGGCATGTTTGATGCATTAAGTTCAAAGCTTCAAAGCGCGTTTAAGAACCTGCGGGGGCTTGGCAAGATTTCCGAGGCCAATGTCAGTGAGGCGCTGAAGGAAGTGCGGATGGCGCTGCTGGAGGCGGATGTCCACTTCAAGGTCGCGCGGGATTTCATTGAGCGGGTAAAGGTCAAGGCCTTGGGCGCGGAGGTCATCCAAAGCGTTCATCCCGGGCAGCAAATCATCAAGTGTTTCAGCGATGAACTGGCTGCGCTGCTGGGTTCGGACCATTCCGGCCTGCGTCTGGACGGGAACCCCTCGATCCTGCTGATGGTGGGCCTTCATGGGTCGGGAAAAACCACCACCAGCGGCAAGCTGGCGCGGCTTCTGAAAAAGCAGGGGCGCGCCCCGCTCCTGGTGGCGGCGGATGTGTATCGTCCCGCCGCGATGGATCAACTGGAAACATTGGGGCGACAGGTGGATGTGCCGGTTTTTTGCCTGAAAGGGGAGACGGATGTTTTAAAAATTGCGCGCGAGGCGCTGGCCCATGCCAACGCCCAGGGCCGCAACGTTGTGATTTTTGACACGGCGGGCCGCCTGCAAATTGACGAGCCGCTGGTGCAGGAACTGGTCCGGCTTCGCGACCTGGTTCGTCCGCAGGAAATCCTGCTGGTTCTGGATGCGGCCACCGGCCAGGAGGCGGTGAATGTGGCCACCCACTTTGATCAGGCGTTGAACATCACCGGATCCATACTCACCAAACTGGATGGCGATGCCCGTGGCGGCGCGGCATTGAGCCTTAAATCAGTGACGGGCAAGCCGATCAAATTTGCGGGCGTGGGAGAAAAGCTGGATGAATTTGAGCCTTTTCATCCCGAGCGGATGGCTTCCCGCATCCTGGGAATGGGCGACGTGGTCAGCCTGGTGGAAAAAGCCGCCGAGGTGGTGAATGAGGAGGATGCCAAGCGCCTGGAAGAGAAGATGCGCAAGGGGGAATTCTCCCTGGAGGATTTTTTGGAGCAATTGCGCGCGATGAAGAAACTGGGGTCGCTGGAAAGCATCGTGAAGATGCTGCCTGGAGGGAGCGAGGCCTTGAAGCAAATGGACATTTCCAAGCAGGAAAAAGAATTCCGCCGGATGGAAGGAATGGTATGCGCCATGACCCTGAAGGAGCGACGCAACCCCTCCATACTCAATGCCAGCCGGCGTCGAAGGATCGCAGGCGGGAGCGGGGTGACGGTGACGGAGCTCAATACCATGTTAAACAAGTATTTCCAGATGCAGCAAATGATGCGCAAGATGGGGAAGATGTCCAAATGGATGGGCAAGATGGGAGGGGGACTCCCAGGCATGATGCGGCGTTAGATCTTTTCCATTATAGCAGAGGCGGTGTACTTGGTTTATAGAAAAGAGGGCTTTTTCGGCTGGGGACCATTTAACACCAGACCGGCTTGGGCGCGAAAACCCTCCGGGC
>DAIDJC010000353.1 GCA_027451565.1 Limisphaerales bacterium
TGCAGGGGCAGCCCCTCCGTGTCCGTCGCCACGGCCAGAATGATTTGCGGCCGGTCGGAGCGATGATCGCGGCTGTGCATTTTAGCCAAATACTCGCGTTTGGAGGTCAAACTCATAGTCAGGGCTTCGGTAACCATGAATAGGAGTCAACGTATCGGCAGACACCCTGTCCACCTCCCAGCCCCGGTAACATTTAATTTGAGTCAAGTCGCGCCCTGGCCTGAGGAGCATGGGAACTGGACAAATCGGCCAATTTGTGGAGAATGCCTTTCAATCTGCCTCTCGCGGGGAAATGGCCTGCGGCGGGGCGAACATCTCAACCTTTCTCATCAAACCCGGCCATGGCCCGTTCCGAAATGAAACGCCTCGATCAAATCATGGTGGAACGTGGTTTGTGCGAGAGCCGTGAGCGCGCCAAACGGCTTGTATTGGCGGGCCAGGTGCGCATCAATTCCCAAATCGCCCGCAAAGCCAGCGACTGGGTCAAGCCAGAAGACCAGGTTCAATTGGATGGAGGGGAAAAATATGTCAGCCGGGGCGGCCACAAATTGGAGCATGCCCTGCATTCATTTGGCCTGGATGCCACGGGTCGCATTGCCGTGGATTTGGGGGCTTCCACCGGTGGATTCACCGACTGTCTCCTCCAGCACGGCGCCGCGATGGTTTATGCGGTGGACGTGGGCCATGGTCAACTGGCTTGGAAACTGCGCCAGGACCCACGGGTGGTGGTGATGGAACGGGTCAATGCACGGCACCTCACACCTTCGCTTTTCCCCCGCACCCCGGATTTTGCCGTGATTGATTGCTCGTTCATCAGCCTCAAGATGATCCTGCCGACAGCCATTTCCATCCTCACGAAAAAGGCCCGGCTGGTGGCTCTGATAAAGCCCCAGTTCGAGGCGGGCAAAGCGGAGGCCGACCGGGGGCGGGGAGTCATCACGGATTCAGCCATACACCAAAGGGTCGTGGAGGAACTTAAACAGTTTGTTGGGTCACAGGCTGGTGTTTGCTGGCGGGATGTGATTGAATCACCCCTGCTCGGCCCGGCCGGCAACAAAGAATTTTTGGTGACGATTGAAAAAGAGTCCTGAATCCATCCAGCGGATAGGCCTGATAGGCAATCGCGACAAGGCTGCATGCGGGGCCTTGATCCGGCGGGCCTCGTCGCTGATCCGCCGCGCGGGCCGAGAGGTTCTCTGCCTGGACGACACGCCACGACTGGCCCGGGAGTGCGATCTTTTGCTGGTTTTTGGCGGGGATGGCACCATGTTGCGGGCCGCACGGGAGACGGCAGGCCTGGGTACCCCCCTGCTGGGGGTGAACATCGGCGGCCTGGGTTTCCTCACCGCAGTACCCTCGGAAAAACTGGCCCACGCCCTGAAACAAGTGTGGGCGGGCCAGTTGCTCCACGAAAAACGCGCGCTGCTCGAGGTCTCAGGCACCCTTCAGGGCAGGCCTCTTCGCTGCATCTCACTGAACGACGTGGTCGTGAGCAGGGGCGCTGTTTCCAGGTTGATCGCCCTGGATGTCAGAGTGGATGGTGAGATTGTCACCCGCTACAGGGGGGACGGCCTCATTGTCAGTTCACCCACCGGATCCACTGCGTATTCACTGGCAGCGGGAGGACCCATTGTCCTGCCCACGGCTGATGTGGTCACTTTGACGCCCATTTGCCCGCACGCGCTCTCCAACCGCTCCATGATCATTCCCCTGACCTCAAACATCCACATCACCGCAAACAATGCCTCCCCATCCACCCTTTTGAGTGTGGATGGCCAGGTGATGGCTCATTTTGAGGCGGGGGATGCGGTGACCGTCACCCGCAGCCGCCGCGCTGTTCATCTGGCGCGCCTTCCTGATGGATCGTTTCTGGAGGCCATGCGGCAAAAATTGCACTGGCGGGGCACCTATCTTTAAAAGAAATTTAATTCGCTTCAAGCCATGGTACGACTCAAGGATATTGCCCAAAGCGCAGGGGTTTCGATCATGACGGTGTCGAAAGCCTTGCGGGACGAGCCGGATGTTTCCCCCGCCACAAAGGCGCGGATCAAACTTCTGGCGGTGCAAATGGGGTATGTGCCTGATTCCAGTGCGCAAGGCCTGCGCACCAGAACCACGCGGCTCTTGGGCCTGTTGATTCCCGCCCCCACCAACCCCATCTATGCCCGAATCATTTTTGCCATTGAAGAACGAGCCCGCGAATTGGGGTACGACCTTCTCATAGCCCATAG
>DAIDJC010000354.1 GCA_027451565.1 Limisphaerales bacterium
TTGTTTCTCTCTTTCCCGAGGACACATGGAAGCGCCGGCCCGGGGGATTGCGCGCGGACATGGTGCAGGCCCTGGCTGATCTGCATCCCGGTTTCATGCGTTTCCCAGGTGGGTGCATCGTGGAGGGCAGTGTGCTGACGCGCAGGTACCAGTGGAAAAACACCATTGGCCCGATCGAGGACCGCCATGTGCTCATCAACCGGTGGAATTACGAATTCCTTCACCGGCCTACTCCGGATTATTTTCAATCCTTCGGCCTGGGCTTTTTTGAATATTTCCAATTGTGCGAGGACATAGGCGCCCAGCCTCTCCCCGTTTTGAATTGCGGCATGGCTTGCCAGTTCAATTCCGGTGAACTATGCCCCATGGACCAGTTGCAGCCTTATGTGCAGGACGCCATGGACTTGATTGAATTTGCCAATGGCCCGGCCACCTCGCCTTGGGGCGCCAGGCGTGCCGCCCTTGGCCATCCCCAGCCTTTCAACATGCGCCTTCTGGGCGTAGGCAATGAACAATGGGGACCTCAATACATGGAACGCTATGAAAAATTTGCTGCCGCCATCAAGGCGAGCCATCCGGAAATCCAGCTCGTTGCTGCAGCCGGACCCGAGCCTGCCGACCAACGTTTCACCTATGCCTGGTCCAAATTGCGGGCCCTTCATGCCGATATCATTGATGAACATTGTTACAATAATCCCCAGTGGTTTTTCGAAAACACCGGCAGGTATGATCATTACGACCGGAATGGTCCCAAGGTTTTCATGGGCGAATATGCGGCCCAAAGCGTGGGGGTTGTCAGCGTCAAAAACCACAACACCTTGGAATGCGCCCTTTCCGAGGCGGCCTACATGCTTGGCATGGAGAGGAATGCGGATGTGGTGCGCATGGCTTCCTATGCTCCATTGTTTGCCAACACCAAAGCCTGGCAATGGACGCCTGATTTGATCTGGGTGGATAGTTTGCGGGTCTGCCTCACTCCGGATTACTACGTTCAGCAACTCTTCAGTTGCAACCGGGGAGACAACGTGTTGCCCACCTCCGTGACGGGGTTGGAGGAGTTGGACCCCCTTTATGCCAGCGCCGTGAAGGATTCAGCCTCGGGGGAAATCATTCTCAAGGTTGTCAATCCAGAGTCCAAACCCAAACCGGTTCATCTACATCTTGATGGAGTGTCCCGAATTCAGCCTCAAGCCAGCGAAATCTGCCTTTCCGGCGGGGATTTGCAGGGCTACAACACGGTGGGCCATCCACGGGTCGTTGTCCCTGTCTCTTCCGTTGTCAATCTTCCAACCCCACAGTGTGACTTTACCTTCCCCCCACAGTCTTTCACTGTTCTACGAATCAAGCCTGAATAGCAAGGGGTTCACCCCGCGACATCCCGAGGGCCTGGGGTTCAGGTTGCTTGGACTTTGTGGTCGTTCCCTCGTCCCGGCAAAATGGCTTATGGATACCCAGAAAGTCTTTGGCACGGATTCTGGGATTCAACCACCTCGTTCCCTTGCCGGGCCGGTGGCTTCTTTGGCATGAAAAATTGGCTGGGTGGGACAATCTCTTCTTCGAACCTTTACCGCAGGGGTTAAATGGCTAAACTGGTGCGCACATTGATTCTCAGGACTTACAGCTTGAGTTTGATTTGCGTGACTGTGCTGGCCGCCCTTGGTTGCAAGGGGGGGAATTCCAGTTTGGAGCCCGCTCCAGCGGTCGGCGCCATGCGCGTTTGGCGCTCCAGCGAGGGATTGCCATCGGATTCTGTAACTGCGGTGTTGCAGACGGACGATGGTTTCCTGTGGGTGGGGACCAGCGCAGGTTTGGCGCGTTTTGACGGGGTGAAATTCACCCCCCTGGCGCTTGAATCCTTGAACGGCAATAATCCGGTTTCTGTCTCCGCTCTTTGCCAGGATGCGCATGGTGCCTTGTGGATTGGTTCAACGGGAGATGGCTTGTTCGAATTCAAGAACGGGCAAATGCTTCATTTTACCACCTCCAAAGGCTTGCTGGATGAAGCCGTGAATAGCCTGGCCGCAGACAAGGCAGGCAATGTTTGGATCGGAACCCGGTCTGGCTTGAACCTTTGGACGGGCCAGGAAATGAAATCTTTCACCACCCAAAACGGGTTGCCGGATAAATTCGTGGCCGGCGTCAACGTGGCCCGCTCTGGAACGGTTTGGATCACCACCAAGGCCGGCATGGGAACCTTCACCGGAGGGC
>DAIDJC010000355.1 GCA_027451565.1 Limisphaerales bacterium
CTCAAAACCCCCAACCCTAGTCGTCGCGACTGCGGAATGATGCGGATCCTAAAAATTGGAGCACCGGCTAAGATGGGTTTTTGGCCGTCTGTTTGTGAAAAGAAAGAAGACCATGAAAAGGAAACGGCATAGCGTGGCCTTCAAGGCCAAGGTCAGGTTCGGAACCATGGTTAGGCTCAAGACGGTCTCCCCACTGGCAAGAGGGTAGGGAGTGTATCCGACGCAGGTAACGCAATGACGGGCGACGATCCGGGACCACATGCCCGATTTATTTGAGTTCCGGAAGCCTGGAACGGAGGCTCAGGAAGAGTTGCTTGCACAGTTGCTCCAGAAGTTTGGAGCTGAAAACATTTGGCAGCTTGTGGAGGATTTGTTGTGCACTTCAAACAAAGACATATTCAACCATGAAGGCATGGGATCATCGGGGGGATACCGGTCACGAATGAGAAGTTTTAAAAGCTCATTAACGTCACCGATGCAGTGGATTTTTATCAAACGCATTATTTTCAAAATGGCGGAGGGGGATGGGGACAGGAATGGAGTGCCTAAAATTCAAATAACAATGCAATTTATTGAGAGGCAGGAACCGTGCACAAACAGGTTTTGTGGAATATTTTGAATTCATCATGAAATCGTTTTTGCCTTTGGGAAAATTTTCTTTTGGAATGGGTGATCGTTTTGGCCAGCAGGGCAGGGCGCAATTGCACGCCTGCATCAAGGCAACGGAGTTGGGCGCGGACGTGGTTCCGGTATGGAACAAGTCCAATCGGGAGCACACGTTTGTGGGAAGCGATCCCGCCGATGTGCGGGCCGAGGCGGATGCCGCCGTGAAAGCCCTGGGTTGGAAAAAGACGTACCATGTGGACGCCGACCACATCCGCCTCGAGACGGTGGATCGTTTCATTGCCCCCTCGGATTTTTTCACCATTGATGTGGCGGAAAGCATTGGAAAGCCGGCATCCAAGGAATCGGTGCAGTCTTTTATTGGCCGCCATCCTGAATTATCGGGCAAAGTCAGTCTTCCGCACCTTTCAGATTCCTTTGAAATCAAGAGGGAAGACTTGGAGCGCGTGGCCGGACAGTTTTTGCTGGCGGCGCAGGAGGCGGGAAAAATCTACCGCCATATTGCCAATGTCAAAGGTGCTTCCAATTTCATCACCGAGGTTTCCATGGATGAAACCGATCATCCCCAGCGTCCCATGGAGCTGCTGGTGATTCTGGCAATGCTGGCAGACGAGAAAATTCCCATGCAGACCATTGCCCCCAAGTTTTCAGGCCGTTTCAACAAGGGCGTGGATTATGTGGGGGAAGTGGTTCGGTTCGAGCGTGAGTTTAATGATGACCTGGCCGTGATTGACCATGCCATCACGTGTTATGGTTTCCCATCCACCCTGAAGTTGAGCGTGCATTCCGGCAGCGACAAATTCTCACTTTACGAACCCATCCGGCTGGCTTTGAAGAAATTCGGGGCGGGGGTTCACTTGAAGACTGCGGGAACGACATGGCTGGAGGAATTGATCGGGCTGGCCGAGGCTGGTGGCGATGGCTTGGCGATGGCGCGGGAGATTTATGCCTATGCGCACGGCCATGTGGACGAGTTTTGCGCGCCTTATGCCAGTGTCATTGACATCAATAAACAGCGCCTGCCCTCGGCAGAAGCGGTCAATGCCTGGACATCGGAACAATTTGTTTCCGCTTTGCGGCATGATCCCCGCAACCCCGGCTACAATGCCAGTGTCAGGCAGTTGTTGCACGTCAGTTTCAAGGTGGCGGCAAAATTCGGTCCCCGCTACCTCCAGGCCCTGGCCCGGCACGAGTCCGTGGTGGCCCGCAATGTGACGGAGAATCTCTTTGAACGCCACTTGAAGCCGCTCCTGCTGGGCCGGTCCAGGCAGGTAGCACCTGTCCGCAGCGATCTTTCGAAAGTGCCCGTGACGGCTTAATGGACCTGGTGGTGGCCTTGGGGTTGGCAACCCTGAAATAACCTTTCCTGGCAGGGAAAACGAAACCCTCTGCCAGGAAACCCTCCGCCCGACCTGCTCTGGCTGGTTTGGCCGCTCTTTTCTGTAAGAGCCTGTCTTAAACCCGAAAAGCGAAATTCAAAAGGCCAATCTGACCCAATCTATCGGAAGCAAAAACTTTTGAAAAATCTTACCAGACCGCTGGAC
>DAIDJC010000356.1 GCA_027451565.1 Limisphaerales bacterium
ACCGGTTCGCCCCATCCTGCCGGCACGCCACGGGCCACCCCCCCGACAATGCCCCCCACGGTGTTGCCCTCGCGGCGCATCTTTTCAATCAGGCGGATCATTTTTTCCGCAGCCAGCGGGTTTGGGCAGCGGACGATATTCGCCTCCACCGCTGCAGCGCGGACTTGATCGGGATTGATTTCCGCGATGATTTTCTGAACCTGCCGGACATAGGCCAGGACTTCCACGCCAAATTTTTCCCGAAGAATCTTTTTGGCGATGGCGCCTGCTGCGACACGCCCCACGGTTTCGCGGGCGCTGGCCCGGCCTCCCCCCTGCCACGCCCGGATTCCGTATTTGGCATGATAGGTGAAATCCGCATGGGACGGCCTGAACTTATCCTTCATCTCGGAATAGGCTTCCGACCGGGCATCCTCATTCTTCACCCACATGCAGATGGGCGTGCCCAAGGTGCGTCCGGTGCTGGAGAGGCCGGATAAAATCTGCACGGTGTCTGATTCCTTGCGCGGCGTGACGATCCGGCTTTGGCCGGGCCGGCGCCGGTCCAGGTCGGGCTGGATGTCCGACTCTGAAAGTTTCAGGCGGGAGGGACAACCATCCACGATCACGCCCACACCACCGCCGTGAGATTCGCCCCATGTGGTGATGCGGAACAAGTGTCCGAAGCTGCTTGACATGTTTTTATCATGGAATAAAAGGGCTGAACGGTCAACCGGAAGCCGTCACCTTTTGGGGCTTTAATGCCGCCATGGGACGGTAATTTTGGCCGGGGCCAAAGCAAGGAATGGTTGACCGGGTCCCGAAGGATTGGCGGGGGAATAAACGCGGGAGAAGACGGCCTGACCCGGGGTTTGGGGTTGATTGGTCATTGGGACGGAGTTCCATCGTAAGACCAGTTTACATCCGGGTCTGCGGGGTCGCCAATCCGGGAGCCTTCACGAATGCACAGGTAGGAATAGCGGTAATAGGCGGAATGGCCGTCCAGAAAAGTCAGGTTGGCTCCGGCGGAATGGCGCGAGGACAAGTGGTTGAGGGATCCGCGCGGCGCTGCCAGATCATGAGCGGGATTGGCGCCGTAAAAGGGGGTTTCGCCCGAATTGGCCCGGTCATCTGAGAAAAACACAAAAGCCGATGGATGCGCCACCACGGTGGATTTAAAAACCGGGCCAATGGGGACAACGCCGTTGGTGCCCTTGAAATTGATGCCATAACAAAAGGCGACCCGGTTCAAAGGCTGGACTTCCCGGGGGAGGAAACGTGCGGATGCGCAATTGAAGATGCTTCGCCCATTGACGAAATTCGAGGGATCGGCGGCATATTGCCAAAGGGGTTTTTGAGAGACATAAGGGGGCAGGGCATTGAACCAGGCGCTGTAGCCATGGCCTGCCGAGGCGAAGCTGGCCAGGCTGGCCCAGTAAATGTTGTCCTGGTCGTAGCCGGATGGCGCGCCCGGAGTCTGATTGGAGATGCTGAAGTCGGGGAAAACCTGCTGGTTGTCATCCAGGTACAAGTCCAGGGCCAGGCCCCACTGTCGCAGATTGCCGAGGCAGGCGATGCGCCTTGCTTTCTGCCCCGCCGCTGACAGTGTTGGCAAAAGCATGGCCGCCAGCATGGCAATGATGGCCATCACCACCAAAAGTTCGGCCAAAGTGAACCCGCGGTTTTCACGATTTACACGATTTAGTTTCATGCCCGCCAGCATCGCTGGAATTTTCCGGGCGCGCTATCGGGCGCTTGCGAAAGATTGTTGATGGATTGCTGTTGTGCCTCCTGGAAAGGTGAACCTTGGGAAGGTGAATTGACACCCTGCCTGATATGAGTTAGCTGATGGAGATGAAATCCGCATGCCATTGGTTTTTTACTGCCGCCGCAGGTGTTTTGGCGGGCTTGTTTCCAGGTGATGGCGCCCATGGCAGCCCCTTGATGCAGGATTATCCCTATCGTCCAGTACCATTCACGGCGGTACATTTGGACGATGCATTCTGGGCGCCACGTTTGGAAACGAACCGTCAGACGACCATTCCCTATGCCTTTGCGAAATGCGAAGAGACCGGGCGAATGAATAATTTTGCGCGCGCCGCAGCGGTGTTGAGGGGTGACCCTGTTGCAGACCGGCGACCACCTGGTTTTCCCTTTGATGACACGGACCCGTACAAGGT
>DAIDJC010000357.1:0-1911 GCA_027451565.1 Limisphaerales bacterium
GGTGCTGATCGGTTCCGTTGGTGCGATCGTCGTCTGGTTCATCCGCCGCGCCCTGCCGGAAAGCCCACGCTGGCTTGCCACCCATGATCGTCTGCCCGAGGCCGACCAGGTCGTGGAACTCAACGCTCAAGCCACCGAACCTGTATTTGCCACTTTTGGAGGCGCAGGAATGGCGGGCGACCAAAATTTTAGCCTTACCCCTATCCACGACGGAGTCAAAGCGGAGCATGTTTTTTCCAACGGCTTGGTCCTCACCAAGGAATATCATTTGGAATCAAATTATCTCCTCCAAGCCACCCTCACCTGGCACAACCCTTCCGAAAAGCCCTTGGACCTGCCGGCACAACAAATCATCGTCGGCACTGCCACGCCCATGGACGTGGATGACACCGGCATGTACCTGGGTGTGACCTGGTGCGATGGAACCACCTATTACGACACTCCATTGCCCTATTTCAACACCAACACCACCACGCTGGGCATCATCCCGCGCAAACCCACGCCGGAGTTGTATGCCGGCAACAACAATGTGTTATGGGCTTCCTCACACAGCCAGTTTTTCACGCTACTGGCCATGGCCCCCACCAATGAACCGGCCAGCCATGTGGAAGCAAGGCCCGTTTCACTCCCGGCCTTCGATGTCCACACGGATAATCCCCGGCTTCTTCACCCTCGCGGCATCGAGGCGCGCCTCATTTTTGCAGGCCAATCCATCTCCGCCAACTCCAGCCTCAGCCGCCACCTCACCCTGTTCGCCGGACCCAAGGAGTTCCGCACCCTCTCCGACATCGGAGCCCAAATGAACAACCATGCCGATTTCGCCATGAATTTCGGCACCGGTTACGCCGGATTTTGGGGCGTGGGCACTTTCTTTGCCAAAATCCTGCTCTCCGCCATGAATTGGCTGCACGATGTAACCCACATGGGGTATGGCTGGACCATCGTGGTCATCACCCTCATGCTGCGCATTATTTTTTGGCCCTTCACCGCTGCCAGCATGCGGTCCGCCAAGAAAATGCAGGCCCTGGCCCCAGAAGTGAAGGCGCTCAAGGAAAAGTATAAGGACGACCCCCAGAAGTTTACCCAGAAACAAATGGAGCTTTGGCGCAAAAACAAGGTCAATCCCATGAGTGGCTGCCTGCCCATGCTCATTCAAATGCCCGTCTTTTTCGGCTTTCTTGCCATGATCCGCTGCGCTATTGAATTGCGCGGCGCCCATTTCCTCTGGGTATCCGACCTCACCAAGCCGGATACTCTTTTCATGATTCCTGGTTTGAATTACCCATTTAACCTTCTTCCCCTCTTGATGGTTGGAACCATGGTCTGGCAGGCCCACCTGCAGCCGCCTTCCCCGGGAATGGATGAATCCCAGCAAAAAATGATGCGCTACATGCCCCTCATGTTCCTGGTATTCCTCTATAATTACTCCTCTGCCATGGCCCTGTACATGACCATCAGCACCCTTTCCGGCGCCGTACAAACCATTTTGACGAGGGTTAATCCTTCCACGGTAGAAACTCAAGGCTTGACCCCGGCCACAAAATCGAAAAAATGAGGGCAGTCCACTAAACCATTGACCGGCGCCGATGCCAAACACGCTTTTGTCCTATGCAGGCCCAGCCTAATCAAATTGTTGAAACCTTGCTCTCCACCTTGGGGTTCAAGGTCTCGGTTGCCAGCCATAACCTCCCGGAAGGTTTGGTCCTGGATATCACGGCGGAAGACCCCGGGCGGTTAATCGGACGCCAAGGACAGACGCTGGGTGACATTCAATACCTCACCAACCGAATTCTTTTCCACCAAGACCCGTCATCACCCAAGGTCACCGTGGACGTTGGCGGGTACAGGCTTCAAGCCCGCGAAACCCTCATCAAAAAGGCCCGCGAAGCGGCTGAAAAGGTCCGTCGCTGG
>DAIDJC010000357.1:1921-2156 GCA_027451565.1 Limisphaerales bacterium
CCAGGCTCTTCACACCGATCCGGATGTGGAAACCCACAGCGTGGAAGTGGAAGGCTCTGAGAAAAAGGTCCTGATCCTTCGGCCTCGCAAACACTAATGCCGAGCCGGAACCGCCCCGGCAGCGAATCGTTTTCCATCCTTGTAGGGTGGCCTCGTCCGGTGACAAATGCGCCGCAGTTGAAATTAAGGCAACCCTCTGCGCAGCCTTGGCCGGTCAGTCCGCAGACAACCGACT
>DAIDJC010000358.1 GCA_027451565.1 Limisphaerales bacterium
GAGACGTGGTCGGAATGCTCATGAGTCACCAGGATGGCGTCCACGCGCGCGAGGTCTTCGCCGATGGCGGCCAGGCGCTTCCCCAATTCGCGCATGCTCAGGCCGGCATCCAGCAGGATGCGGTGATCCTCCATGGCAATCATCCAAGCGCTGGCGCCAATATCCTTGTCTGGATTGAGGTTTGTAACATTCATTCCCCTAGGGTAACCGCAAAGGCCGATCAAGGGACAGGGTTTTGTTGATCGTGCAGGTCAATTCGTTGGCATTCAGGCCAACAGAAGGCCCAGGCCCGCGCCAAGTGGGTTGGTTGAATAGACTTTTATTTTCGATGCCAAACCACTTTTGAATGCACAAAAAGCCCCTGGTTTGCTTATTATTCGTCGTCCATGTCCGGCGGCTTGATTTTTGCCATGGATAGGCAGACCATGGCGTTGTGGAGTTCAAGTCTGGACGTGAAGGTTGGAGAAAGCGCGGCTCTCCGGGGCATGCCCGGGCGAAGATTCTGGCGCAATGGCGTGGCGTGGACACGAGAATGGAGGAATTGGCCCGCGCTGATGCGGCGCGTCCCATGGAAAACATGGTGCCAACGGTCTTGAAGGCTTTGCGGTTGGATGTGCGTCAGGGTGATGCCGAGGTGGTCAGTGTCTGGAATTCCCTTCTGGACCCCAACCTGACGGCGCATGCACAACCTGTTAATCTCTGGAAAGGAACACTTTTCGTGAACGTGGATAGCAGCGTTTGGCTGTCTGAAATCGTTCGTTACCATCGGGATGAAATTTTGGAACGACTCCAGCACAGTTTTGGCAGGGAACGAATCCGCAAAATTTCCTATCGGATCGGTTGAATATCCTGCCGAATTGGTTGAATATCCTGCCGGATAGGATTAAAGCATTTAGGAATTCAAATAGGCTCGTTTGCGGCGGCATGGTCAGGATGCGGAATGGAAATTCATTCACAGCCCAGGGATATCATGACAGGTTGGGTCAGCAGCCATTTCAATTTTGCTTTTGGACGCGGTTTCCACGCCGTGATTTCCAACCTGCAGAGGGCGCCCTTTGAAAAATCCAAAATAAAACCTGCCGAGTTGGAGACCATTAGGGAGGCAAGATTGCCTAGAAAAGGTTCGTGACCCACAATAAGAAGGCTGTCAGGCGCAGGGTTTAAATTCATTAGCATGGGTAAAAAGCGTTCTGGATCGCGGTTGGCCGCGAGACCAGGTGCTGAGATGGGTTCCAAATTCAGCCCGGCCCGGGACAGAAGGCCTGAGGCGGTTTGTTGCGCCCGCAACCAAGGACTGGCCAGCACAAGGTCAAAACGCAAATCCAGCAGTTTGACCACTTGGGAGAGGCGGCGCACCTGGCGCCGTCCTTTGATGGTGAGAGGACGAAGTGAATCAGCAGGGCAACCGGGTGTTTCTCGCGGCAAAGCGTGGGCATGGCGCAGGAGATAGAGGTCCATGGCAGCCAGCTTAAACCCGAAAATCGAAATTCAAAAGGCCAGTCTGCGGCAATCTACTGGGCCGCAACTTGACCTTTTCCATTTTGCTTTTCGGGTTAAAGGGACATCTGTGCGAGGCAAGCTGGATGCTTTGCCTCAGATGAGTGAAAATGATTTGGGAATGAGTACCGGACTGGTAAAGTGTGTGCACCATGGAAATGATGCGTCGGGCAATTATTGATGTGGGAACCAACTCCGTGAAGCTGCTGGTGGCAGATGTGAAGGGGCGGGACGTGGTGCCCATTCATGAGGAAAGCAGGCAGACCCGGCTGGGCCAGGGCTTTTACCAGACCAACCGGTTGCAGCCGGAAAATCTGGCGCACACGGCCGAGGCCGTCTGGGAATTTGACCAGATCGCCCGGGACAAAGGCGCCCTGGGCGTTCGTGTGGTGGCCACAAGCGCTGCGCGTGATGCGCTGAACCCTGATGATTTGACCCTCTGCATCGAGCGTGCTTGCGGTCTCAAGACAGAAATCATTTCAGGCGCCAAGGAAGCGGAATGGGCTTTCCAAGGGGTGACGACCGATCCAGAACTGGCAGGCCATCCACTGGCGATCCTCGATGTGGGAGGCGGCAGCACTGAATGGGTGGTGGGCCAGGGGCGCATTAAACTTTTTGGCCATAGTTTTCCTCTGGGAACGGTTC
>DAIDJC010000359.1 GCA_027451565.1 Limisphaerales bacterium
AATCCTTGTGCGCCTTGCTGGCAAAAAGGTAGATCGCGCCGTCATGTTTGAGCACATACCGGTCGCTGCCCTTCACAGGTTTGTTGTCCGTGAAGAATGCCACAGGGTCATAACCTTGTATGGCCACGCCGTCGTCATTCAAGTTGAGAAGGTTTTTGGCCTGTGCTCCTGCTGAAAAAGCCAGAAGTCCCAGCGCCACGATCAAGGATGAAATGATTTTCATATGTCCATTTGACGCGCTGGATTCCGTTTCCTTACACAATATTTCAATCAGGCTCTCAGGCGGGCATTTGGCGCGCAAGGTTCATTTTTTCCAACTGCCAGGCGCCGAGCCTGTCCCGGACATCCTTCAGGACAAAGTCCCAATCGCCGGGGGAGGGCTGCCTGAAAATTTGCATGGTTGGGTACCACGGACTGTCGCAGCGCCGGGTCAGCCAGCGCCAATCCGGTGCATAAGGCAAGAGCAGCCACACGGGCCGCCCGAGCGCCCCGGCCAGGTGGGCCACTGACGTGTCCACCGAAATCACCAGGTCCAATTGTTCCATAAGCGCCGCCGTGTCGGCATAATCCCCGATCAAATGCGCCAGGTCCACCACCCAGTCAGCGGTTCCGGTTGTTTTTCCCAAATTGGATGCGCCTCGGGGTTGAAGGCTGTAAAAAACCGCCTCCGCCCCTTCCAGTCTTGTTTGCATCAAAACCTTGGGGATGGAACGCCGGGCATCATTCTCATGCGCCGGATTACCTGCCCAAGCCAGGCCCACCCGCAGGGGTTGTGGACCGGTTGCATTCTCAATTGGCAGCCGTGGTCCGCCTGGAGAAGGCCGCAAATAGGGTATCTTGGCCGGAATGGAATCGGGACCAGTTCGAAAAAGTCGGGGCAGGCTGAGCAGGGGGCATTGGAAATCAAAATGCGGAAATGCATCGCCCCGGGCGAGGACCTGGTCCAGACCATCCAAAGTTTGCAGCAGCCGCACAAGCGGGCCCGGACATTCCAGAGTCACCCTTGCGCCGCGCCCGGTCAGCAGCGGCAAATACCGGGCAAAATGGATCGTGTCTCCCGCACCTTGCTCGGCATGCACCAGCAGTCGGCGGCCCTGTAATGCCTCGCCCTGCCAGGCCGGTTGTTCGAATTTGCGCGCAGGGTAATCCGGGCGGTTCCAGCGCCATTCATATTCATTCCAGCCTTCCTCAAAATTGCCCTGCAGGAGCAGTGCAAACGCCAGGTCCCAATGCGATTCAACCAGCGGGCGGTCCACTGCCAGCGCCTTGCGGAAGGCCGCCTCGGCTTCGTCCGGACGCCCGGCTTCGCGCCATGCGTTGCCCAGGGTGTGCCAGAGCATGGCAGATTGGGGAGCCAGCCGCAGCGCTTGGTGAAGAATGCCGATGGCTTCCTCCGTGCGGTCCCCTGCGCGAAGGCTGTTGGCCAGGTTTCTTTGGAAATCAGCATCCCCAGGCTGCAGCCGCACCGCCTCTCGATGCGCCGAAACTGCGGCCTGCCACTGGCCAAGTTCCTTCAGCGCCACCCCGAGATTATTCCAGGCCGGGGCATGGTCGGGTTGCAAGCGAACTGCCTGCTCGTAGCAGACACAGGCCTCCTTCAATTGTTTCAATTCCTGCAAGGCCAGCGCCAGGTTAAACAGGGCGTCAAAATAATCCGGCTGCAGCAATAAAGCCTGGTGAAAATGCCGCGCCGCCTCCAATTTGGAGCCTCGCCCGATGGCCGCCATGCCGGCGCGAAAATTGGCCAGCGCCCTGGCGCCCGGCAATCCAGGTGTGTACACAGGGACGGGCGTGTCACTTTGCATGTTTATGGATACTCATGGAGCCAGTGGGCCGGGTTAAGATTCGGCCATTCTCGGCCAGCCGCTAACCTCCGCCGAACCAAAGCCGATAATCATTGCAGTCTGTCGCATAGGCGATGTGCGTGCAATTCTTTCCACCGGTTAGGCTCCCCCTTCAATTTTCCTCCCACCGCGCTGCTAGGGCGGGTTGACCCCGGACCGCGCAGAGGCGAGGGTCGGAATCGCACAGGGGTTGTGACTTATCCGAAACCCGCTAAACCGTTCGGCAGCGGTAACTTCTCTAACTGCTGCACTGACAAAGAGTTTATCAAACTGGTGGGCTGGAATCAA
>DAIDJC010000360.1 GCA_027451565.1 Limisphaerales bacterium
GCAGATCGAGGGTGGGCATGGTGGTGTTTCGGTTTGGGATCCTTGCCGGTCAGGGTCAGAGCCTGGATAATTCCTCCCAAAGTGGCTGGAGATCGGAATCTTCCAGGGCTTGGTGTTTGATTTCCTGTTTGCCAGAAAGGAGTGCGGCGTGCTGCAACCAGTTTCGGGCCTCAGAAAGCCTGCCCGTTTGCGCGCAATAACAGGCCAGATTATAGGGGATGACCCAGGAAGTTGGGAAAAAATCCATGGCAGGCCGCAGGGCCTCGAAGGCTTCCTGTGTCCGCTTCATTTCGTGGAGCGCATAACTGCGGTCCACCCATGCCTGCTGCTGGTTTGGGTTTTGCTGAAGAATATTGCGCGAGACATCCACCAAGCCGTCCCAATCCTTGGATGCCATCAGCACCCGGGCGCGGGTCTGCATTGCCAGTGGATGAGCCTGGAAGGCCTGCGGCAGTTCCTCCAGTTCCAGGGCGGCGGATTTCACGTCGCCCAAGCCCAGCCAGCCTTGGACGGCATTAATGCGTAACAGATCCGCCGGTTCCGGGGTGTCTGTTTGAAAATGCGTTGGAACAGGATTCATGGCGTGGGAAGGGGCAGGGTGGGATGAAGGGACAGGCCCTGGCTCCTTTTGTTGAAAGGGCCATTCCACTGTCCAATGAGAATTTGTGAAATCATGTTGAGCATGGGAGCGGGGTAATGCGCGGGTCAGGGAGCGGAAGCCCGACCTGGGGATTGGGCCGGTTCCAAGGCGCGTGCGAGAAGGCCCTGCTCCCTTGGACCGTACGGTAGCTCCAAGGCGCGGGACCGGCCCGCAGGCGACATTTTCAGCCAGGTTTTGCGAAGGGCATTGATCATTTTGTCATCATCACTGCGGGCGGAAAGCGCGGCAAATTGAAACTGTAGAAAGACAAGGCAGAGGGCATCCTCGAGGACGGAGGCATTGGGATCGGATGGAAAATTCTTTTTGAGATTCAGTTCCTGGACCTGGCGGATGGTGTCGTGGTCAAAGCCGGATTGTTGAAGGATTTCCCCGGCAATCCGGGAGTGGAACACTTTCAAGTCTGCGCGCCATTTCAAATACCCGGCGCGGGTGGCAGGGTAGTTTTCGCGGGGAATTTCCCAGCGCCGGATGTGCTGGCACCGGGCGGCGAGCAGAAGTATTTCGCTGGCATCGGGCTTGAGCCGCTTCACCCAATCCGTGAGGCGCCGGGCATAGAGCCATTCACGAGGCTGGCCCTGGTCCAGGTTGGGGTCCTGGGCGTTGACCTCGTCAAAACGGGCGATTGCGACTTCAAAGGAGCTTGGCATCTGATTGGAAACTGGCCATGACATGAACCTTGTGAATGCCCACGAAGAAAAAACGGGGCTGCCCATTAAAAGCAGACCCCGTGATTTTGAGTCCCAAAGGCATCAATGGCCGTGACAACCGCAACCATGACCGCAGGAGCCTTCCTCAAGGTCCTCGGGACCGGGGAGGCGACCGAGTTGGATGGTTTTGGAGATTTTACGCTTGATGGACTTTTCCAGGGTGTGCATGGCTTCCTGGGCATCAAGAAAACTGGTAGCCACGGGGTTCTTGAGCAGGGCCTCGCGGTCGCTCTCGAAGTCGGCTATTTCGGCAGGCTCCAATTTTTCCCCGTTGTGTTGTTTTTCCTGAAGGGATTGCCCCTTGCTCATGAGCGCCTCGTATTGGCCCCGGGTGCTGGCATCGGCCATGAAGGTGTCCATTTGCTTGCGAATCCCGCCGGAATTCAATTCTTCCAGGATGGCTTCGCAAAGTTCGGTGGTTTTGGATTCAACTTTTGTCGGCATAAATCAATTACTCACAAGGGTATCATGAATGGGGCCAAAAGCAAGCAAGCCTCGATGCTATTTTTGGACCGTCCGGGTATCGAAATAACGCCCCGGATGAAGCCTCCGTCGAAAAGGTGGGCCATTGATCGCCGGGTGAGACACCCGGCCTACATCCTGGACGCTTCATGGTCAATAAACGCCTGTGGATGTCTCACAACCACTGGTCAATACGCGTATTGCAATGCGTCGGAAACGGACCCAACCGGGCGTATATCCATGGATGCTCTATCCTGTAGCCGGGTGCCCCCACCC
>DAIDJC010000361.1 GCA_027451565.1 Limisphaerales bacterium
AGGATTTGTTCAAAGCGGACCCGGACAAATACACGCCTGAATTTGGCGGATATTGCGCCTACGGCGTTTCCCGCAGGAAACTTGTGGAAATTGATGTCAACGCCTTCCAAATCGTGAATGGCAAATTGCTGCTCCAGTATAGCAAAGGCGTGCGGGACGATTTCAATGAAGACACTCAGGGCAACCTGGCCAAAGCCCGGGCAAATTGGACAGCTTTAGTGGCTGAAAAAGGAAAATAACGGCCACAGCCCCGGCATCAAAGCTCACCGCACTTTACCACGACCTTTTTATGAACACTCTGTCCAATCCCCAAAAAACCATCAGTTGGGTTGTCCGCATCACTGCGGCAATCATCCTTCTGCAAACGCTTTATTTCAAATTCACCGGCGCGCCGGAATCCATTTACATTTTCACCAAGGTGGGCATGGAGCCGTGGGGACGCTATGGCTCAGGCGTAACCGAGTTGATCGCATCCATTTTGCTCCTGATCAACCCCACAGCCTGGGTGGGCGCCTTTCTGGCGCTGGGAGTGATGGGGGGCGCCATTTTCTGCCATCTGACCGTGTTGGGAATCGTGGTCCAGAATGACCATGGGCTTCTGTTTGGGCTGGCGCTGACCGTCGCCCTTTGTAGCATGGTGGTTCTGTTCCTTCACCGAAACCAAATGCTGTGCGTTTATGACCGCCTTAAAACCAGGCGGCTCTGAAAGAACACATTGCGGCAAGGCACCGGAGGTTCCCATCCCGTGCGGCGCACAAAACAATTTTCCACCCAACTGGAAACGATCTTGAAACGTTCGCTCGCCAGACGCGGGCAGACCTATGAGCGGAAAGGCCGGTTTTGGGTGCAAACGACTGGATTGTGCCAGCCGATTTCATGCGGTGAAAGATTGAATGATCTTGCGCGGGCTGCGATAAAGTCCGTATTTAAGAAGTCAAATCCAGGCCGGAATGACGGTTGAATGGCGAATCATTGTTCGATTGACCCGATGGCAGGTCAGGACACACTCTTGGACATGACCTACAGGACGTTGGAACTCAACGGGGCTGGCTGGCCAGGGGGTTTTGCCCTCTCAGAAGCAATCCCCTGCCCCAATCCATTTGCCCATCCTCTGATTTGAAATGATGGAAGTTATTCCAATGCCGACTCACGAGGTTTCCGAATGGATGCAGTTTTGGAGGGCGACGGGGGTTTTTATGGCGACTTTTGTGCTGGAGGATGCGGCGGCAGTGGGCGCTGGTTTGCTGCTGGCAAATGGTTCCCTTGCCTGGCCTTTTGCGTTCACATCCTGTTTTTTTGGAATCTGGCTGGGGGATGCCGGCCTATACGCATTGGCACGGATGGTTGGGCGCGGCTGGTTTGAGCGTTCCCGCTGGCAAAAGTATTCCAAAGAGGTGGCCCGCAGTGAAGAATGGTTTACCAGGCGAGGAACACCCATTTTGATCTTCAGCCGCATCCTGCCCGGCACGCGTCTGCCGACTTATCTCGCCGCAGGCTTCCTGCGGGTCCCTGCCCCGCGCTTTCTCCTGATCACGGGGCTGGCGGCCCTCGCATGGACTTTTGTCATTTTATTCCTAACCCAGGCTTTTGGCTCCAAACTCTTCAAATGGCTTGCCGCCTGCAAATCGGGAGGATTTATTGTCTTGGGGGCGGGCTTGGCACTCTATGTCCTGCTTCAGTTCATCCGAAAGTGCGCTGCCAGGTTCGATTCGCGGAGAATGGGCGCCAAGCTCGGACGATGGCGGCATTGGGAATTCTGGCCCGCATGGCTGTTTTATCCGCCTGTGGTGGCCCACTATTTCTGGCTGGCCATCAAATATCGCGGCACCATGCTGCCAACCGTGGCAAACCCGGGCATTTTTTCAGGCGGCATGGTGGGTGAATCCAAGATGACCACCCTGCGCGATCTCATGGTCACCAGCCCGGAATTCACCGCAGAGGCGGAATTGCTAACCGGTTCGACCCTCGAAGACCGCATGAGGGCCTGAGCGCGGACGCCCGCGCCGGCCGGAATCAAATCGTCCGCCCGCAGTTCGGGCAGCAGTTCTTGCAGCGCTTGCACGAAGGCCGCCTTGCTGAG
>DAIDJC010000362.1 GCA_027451565.1 Limisphaerales bacterium
GCCGCCGGTCGCCACGCGTAACGGACTCGCCTGCCTGCCGCTGAAGTGCGCCATTTTAACCCACAAATTCTGCTATAGACCCGAAAATATAAACCAAAAATGAAAGTGGTTGCCTTATATTTTTGCGGTGGGGTTCTCCTCAATTAAGGGGTGCGCCCCGGCGGAAGTAGGTGGGGACATCCAGATCCTCACCTTGATAAAGGGTGGGTTCACTTTTATCAAACCTGCTTTTGGCGATGATATTAAGGGGTAATTGGCCTTGCACCTGCCTGCTTTTATTGCCCCTGCCTTTCAGGCTGGTTAAAATGGGTTCGGCAGCCTGCCTGGGTTCCAAAGTGACTGGCGTCTGGGCATTCTCAACTTTGACGGCGGAGGCCGCATCCCGCAGGCCATCCCGGCCATCCCGGGATGCAATCACGGTCAGGCAGAGTTGCCCCTTGCAGGCAGTATCCATGGCTGTGCCCACGATCATTTTTTGGGCCGACTTGCTCCGCTTTTTGATTTCGTCCACGACCCGGTTCACCTCGGCCATGGTGAGGTCGCGCCCGGCTTTCAAGCTGACGAGAACCCATCCTGCATCATCCAGCGCGCGGCCTTCCTCCAGCATGGGATGGAGAAGGATTTTTTCAGCGAGGTCGCGGGAGCGGGCCGGGCCTGAGGCCTCGGCAAAGGCAAAGGCGCATTCCGCATGGCTGCACGAAAGCAGCGCGCACAAGTCCTCAATACGCACCGGCATGACGCCGGGTTGGGCGATCATTTGCCAGACACCCCGAACTCCTTCACGCAGGAAACGGCTGGTGGCCTCGAAAATTTCCAGCACAGGGGTGTTTTCATCGGTTAACTTGAAAATTTTCTGGCTTGGCAGGCAGACCACGCCATCGGCTGATTCCCTAATGCTTTTGAGCGCGGCAACGGCAAGTTGGGCGCGTTGATTGCCCTCGCAATCAAAGGGCAGAAGGACGAAAGCCAGGGCCAGCGCGCCGGATTCTTTTGCCGCGCGGGCGAGCACCGGCAGAATGCCGCTTGCAGCCCCGCCCCCGAGGCCGCCGACCAACAACACCACCCTGGCACCGGCACAGGCGGCTTTCAGGGTGGCAAAATGTTCCTCAGCCAGCACGCGGCTGCGCTCCGGATCGCCGCCGGAACCCAGTCCGCGCAATAATTTATTTTCCAGGTGAATCTTCACCGAGGCCCGGGAATCGGCCAGCGCAGACGCATCCGTATCCACCACGCCCAAGGCGGCGGGATCAAATTCAGGGGATTCAAGACCGTTCACAATGCCGCCACCGGCGCGGCCCACTCCAAAAATCCGTATTGCAGGAAGCGGGCTGCCATTATTTCCGGGTTCCATTTTCAACAGATGCGGGGTTTCCATGGTCGTGACGGGGGATGGGGTTAACTGCGTTGAAGCACTTTATTGAACATTTGCCGCACGATGGTGATGCCGTTTTTTGAGGATTTTTTCGACGTGCGCTTGCTAAGAGAACCGTATTTGACCAACCCGATGGCGGTGGCAAACTCCGGCTGCTCGAGCGCCGAGGTCAGGCCGCTGATGCCGGTGGTTTCGCCCTTGGATGCGCTCATTTGGAAGACATTTTCCGCGAGGGCCAAAATGCCCTCCACCCTGGAGGTGCCTCCGCACAAAAACACGCCGGCGCGCAAAAACCGGACCAGTCCCTGGCGCTCCAGGTCTGCCATCACCAACTCAAAAATCTCCTCCAGCCTCATGGACATGATGCTGCGCAAATTGTGAAGGCTCACCTGTTTGGTGGGAAGCCCGAATTCGCTGGAAAGAGAAATCATTTCATGGTTATTGCCGGAGTCCTGCAAGGCAGACCCGTGGGATTTTTTCAACTGCTCCGCGCGGCTCAGCGGAATCTTCAATCCATAAGCCAGGTCGTTGGAGACATGGTCCCCCCCCACGGCCAGCACGCCGGTGTAACGGATGGCGCCATCCACGTAGGCCACATATTCCGTGGTTCCCCCCCCCACATCCACCATCAGCGCGCCCAGTTCCTTCTGTTCATGGTTCAGAACCGCCAGGGAGGAGG
>DAIDJC010000363.1 GCA_027451565.1 Limisphaerales bacterium
ACAATGTTTCCAATCTGAAATCCACGGACGAGATCAAATTTGTGATCGGTTCTTTGGAGGATTATGCATGGGCCCGGTCCAAGGTGACCGAGATGAAACTATGGACCATCTGCCCGGTGCTGTTTTCCTGGGTCCATCCGCTGGAGGCCCGGCAGCGTCATCCTGCCTTGAAGACCGTTCCAGCAAGGCACACGCCGATCACGAGGCAAGAACTGGCGGAGATGGCATTGGCCGATCATTTGCCGGTGCGATTTCAATTGCAGCAGCATAAGATCATCTGGTCTCCAGACCAGCGCGGGGTCTAGAATGGGGTGATGGATGCACAAGCGGACATTTTACGCCGGCTGAGGGAATATGAATCCCGAAATGTGACCTATTTGGATCCCCGGGGTGGATGGCCTGTGGTTTGGGAGCGGGCGCAGGGCGTGCACGTGTGGGACGTGACGGGCAAACGATACCTGGACCTCACGGCGGCTTTTGGGGTGGCGGCTGCCGGGCATGCCAACCGCGCGGTGGTCAAAGCGGGGCAAAAACAGATGTCCCACTTGCTGCATGCCATGGGGGACGTGCATCCACATGCTCGCAAGGCGGAATTAGTGGAGGCCCTGAGCCGGGTTACATTTGAACGCTGGGGAGTGGGCCGTGGAAAAACCCTGTTGGGCAGTTCCGGTTTTGAAGCGGTGGAGGCGGCCCTGAAGACAGCCATTTTGTTCACCCAAAAACGCGGGGTGGTGGTTTTTGAAGGGGCCTACCATGGATTGGGCTATGGTGCCTTAAATGCCACCCACCGTCCGTATTTCCGAAACCCATTCGAATCACAGTTGCGTGAATTCGGACATTTTGTGGAGTATCCCCAAACCTCTGCCGACCTGACCAAGGTTGAATTTCAGATCAGGCATTATTTCCGGCGTGAACGGATTGGATCTATTTTGGTGGAACCGATCCAGGCCCGGGCTGGGTGCCGCATCCCGCCGCAAGGTTTCCTTCCCTTGCTGCGGAAGCTCTGTAATGAGGAGGGTGTGCTGTTGATTCTGGATGAGATCTACACGGGGTTTGGCAGGACTGGCAAATGGTTTGCCTGTGAACATCAAGGAGTGGCTCCAGACATCATTTGCCTGGGAAAGGCATTGACGGGAGGTTTTCCCATGTCCGCCTGTGTGGGCAGGGCGGATATCATGGATGCCGCGTGGCCGGAATCCACTGGTGAAGCCCTCCATACGAGCACTTTTCTGGGGCACCCCGTGGGTTGTGCCATGGCTTTGGCTCAAATCCAACAACTGGAGGAACTCCGGCTGCCGGAACGCAGCGCCGCCTTGGGCGAATATTTGGCGATGGAACTGGGTGAGATGGCCGCCCGAGTGGAACATTTTCACGCAGAAGGCAGGGCCTTGGGATTGATGGGAGGTTTTCAACTCATACTGCCCACTGGAGAACCGGCCACCAGGGCTGTTCTGGAAATTATCAAAAAATTATTGCACCATGGCTTCATCTTCCTGCCAGAAGGAGAAGCTGGCAATGTGGTCAGCATTACCCCGCCTTTGATCATTCCTGATGCCGACCTGGCCAAGGCCATGGAAATGCTGGCCACCTTGGTGCGGGAAACAAGCGGATGAAACTCAACGAAATGCGGGAATGCCTGGCCCGGCACGGAATCCAGCTTAAAAAATCATTGGGCCAGAATTTTCTCCATGATGCACGCCAATTGGAACGCATTGTGGCCCTTGCAGAGTTGGAACGTGAGGACAAGGTGCTTGAAATTGGACCAGGCTTGGGGCCCTTGACTTCCAAAATTCTGGAGAAGGCAGGAGAGGTTTTGGCCATTGAAAAAGATGGGCGACTGGTGGAAATCCTTGAAACCAGGCTGGCGGACAGTCTCAAGACCGGGGAAAACAGACTCTCGCCCCACTTAAAGATACTGCATGCAGACGCCCTGCATTTTCTTGAGAAGGAACCCATGGA
>DAIDJC010000364.1 GCA_027451565.1 Limisphaerales bacterium
GGATAGGGCCTCACGGTCGTTTCACCAGCTTCATGAAGCAGCTCGGCGGTCTTTCCCGGGAGGAACGCCCCGCGGCCGGCAAGCAAATCAACGCCGCCAAGGCCACCCTTGAGGCCATCCTTCTTTCCCGCCGTGAGGAATTGGAATTGAAGATGGCCATTCCCTCCGTCCCATCGGACTTCACCCTGCCGGGCCGCCGCAGGAACCCTGGGAAACTCCATCCCCTCACGCAGGTTACCGATGACATCGTGCGTGCCTTCAGGAAAATTGGTTTTGCCGTGGCGGACGGCCCGGAGATTGAGGATGAATATCATTGTTTTGACGCCTTGAACACCCCTGCCGACCATCCGGCGCGCGATGCCCAGGACACCTTCTATTTGCAGGGAGCAGAGAAGCGACTTTTGAGGACGCACACCTCGTCTGTCCAGATCAGGGTGTTGGAGAAACAGGCCCCTCCAGTGCGGATCATCGTTCCAGGCAGGGTGTATCGCAGGGACAATGCCGATGCCACCCACAACCCCACCTTTCATCAAATCGAGGGTCTTTATGTGGATAAAAATGTCACCGTGGGCGATCTCAAAGGAACGGTTGAGTTTGTATTCCGCGAGTTGATGGGCACGGATGTCAAAATCCGGTTTCGCCCCCATTATTTCAGCTATACCGAGCCCAGCTTTGAAATTGATTTCACCAACGCCCTGGTCAAAAAAATGGGCAAGGAATGGCTTGAAATTGCCGGATGCGGCATGGTGCATCCCAAGGTTTTTGAAAATGTGGGCTACGACTCCTCGCTGTGGACCGGTTGGGCATTTGGATTCGGCATCGAACGCATTGCCATGCTTCGCTATGGCATCCAGGACATCCGCCTTTTTTACGAAAATGATGTCCGCTTCCTCGGCCAGTTTTAAGAGGGGATGAACCGGCTCCAACCGTTTTGGATTTCATACAGGCTCCCAGGGGATCCGAGCCATTCCGGGTTGGCATGTGTTCAAAATCGTTTGTGGATTGAAACCATGCGCCGCCTATTCGGGTTGCGGACTGGAGCCAGGAGCGGTGGCAAATGGAAAAGTTCTCACTTTCTTGTTTGATTCGTCCGCAAAACCGATTACTAATCTTGGGGCGCAAACATGATTACCAAGTGAAACTCACCGACCTACGGGGCATCCTCCAATACATTCCCCAATTTCGGGAAAAAATCTTCATACTGGCCATAGACGGGGCCATAGTCACCGACGAGAATTTTGCCACATTGCTGCTGGATGTGGCAGTGCTGCGTTCGTTGAACATTCGGGTGGTGCTTGTCCACGGAGCTTCCGCCCAGATCAAGGCTTTGGCGGAGGAAACCTCCGTCCGGGTTTCAGACCTTGATGGCACGGGGATCACGGATGCGGGCACGCTGAAGGTGGCGCTGACGGCAGCGAACCGGCTGACCCACGAGATTTTGGAGGGGCTTTCCGCCAATGATTTGAGGGCGGCCTGCACCAACGTGGTGATTGCGCATCCCATGGGAATCATCCAGGGCGTGGATCACCAGTTTACTGGAAAGGTGGAACGCGTGGATGTTGAGTTGTTGCAATCCTTGCTGAACCAGGGAGTGGTTCCAGTCATTCCACCATTGGGTTTTGACGGGGATGGCCGAACTTATCGTGTGAATTCAGATGGCGTGGCCGTGGCCGTGGCGGAAGCCCTGAAAGCCATCAAGCTGATTTTCATCACCTCTTCGGATGGCATCCTGGTTCAGGGCCGGTTGATCCGGCAAATGCTGGTGGCCGATTTAGAATCCGTGCTAGCCCTCCAGAAAGCCGACATCCCCACGGAACTGCTCTCCAAGGCACTTCATGCCGTGGCAGCCTGCAAGGCGGGAATCCCGAGGGTGCATGTCATTAACGGGCGGGTGGAGGAAGGCTTGCTGGCGGAGGTGTTTTCAAATGATGGCATTGGCACTCTGATTTATGCCAAT
>DAIDJC010000365.1 GCA_027451565.1 Limisphaerales bacterium
CTGGCCGGACGGACCGAAGGCGAGCTGGTGGACATCGTTTGTGAGGACCTCAAAATCCTGCTCGGCATCCACGCTCCGCCCGTTTTTAAGAGCGTCGCATTCCATCCAAAAGCCATTCCTCAATACAATGTCGGTCATGGCCGCTTCAAGGCGGAATTGGATTCGATGGAAAACCGTGCCCCGGGATTATTTTTTGCCGGTCACTTCAGGGATGGCGTTTCTTTGGGCGATTCCATCGCGGCCGGCGTGGCCGCAGCCGGGCGGATGAAAAATTTCTTCTCATGAAAAAAGGCGTTTTATTGGTCAACTTGGGTTCCCCGGATTCTTGTTCCGTGGGGGATGTGAGGCGTTACTTGAACCAGTTCTTGATGGACGGCAGGGTGATTGACACCCCATGGCTCCTGCGCCGCTTCATTGTGGGCATGATTCTCATTAACCGGCCCAAGGAATCCGCCCATGCTTTCGAGAAAATTTGGACGCCGGATGGATCCCCCCTGATTGCCACCACGCGCAACCTCCAGCAAAAACTTCAAGCCCGGCTCACTGTTCCCGTGGAATGGGCCATGCGCTACCAAAATCCCTCCATTTCCAAGGCGCTCGGGCTCCTGTATTCCCAAGGCGCGCGGGATATCCTGGTCATCCCCTTGTTCCCGCATTATGCCATGTCCAGTTATGAATCGGCTGTGGTCGAGGTTCAGAACGTTGCTGGAAAACATTTCAAAGGCCTTCGCCTGGTCATTCAACCGCCCTATTTTGAGGAGCCGGATTATATTGCCGCCCTGGTGGCCAGCGCCCGCAAGCATCTCGACGCCGGGTTTGATCATCTGCTTTTCAGTTATCATGGAATACCCGAGCGACACCTCCGCAAATCAGATCCCACTGGCTGTCATTGCTTGACGGTGAAGGATTGCTGCAATGTGTCCAGCCCCGCCCATGCCTTTTGTTATCGCGCCCAATGTCTCAAGACAGTCAGGGCCTTCACCTCCATGGCTGGCATTCCTGAAGGCAAATATTCCGTGGCCTTTCAATCGCGCCTGGGGAAGGATCCGTGGTTGAAACCCTACACCGACCTGGAATTGGCTGAATTTCCAGCTCGCGGCATACGTCGTTTGCTGGTGATCTGCCCGGCTTTTGTCTCGGACTGCCTGGAGACCATTGAGGAAATCAACATGCGCGGCAGGGAAACGTTCCTGCAGGCGGGAGGCGAATCTTTTGCACAGATTCCCTGCCTGAATGAAGAGCCCAGATGGCTCGATGCCTTGGAGGCAATGGCGCAACGTCACCTGGGCTCCGCCGACACGGCCCAGAACCCTGCCTCAAAATAAAGCGGATGCCATTTTATCAATGGCATCCCATCCCGATCAAAGACAGCCCGTCCCGAGGCATGGAAACCCAAGCCATGGAAAAGGTCCATGGTTGATTTCTGGCAAACCGGCCCTTCCTGAAAAAGGGCGCCTGGCTTTGTTGCTCCCCAGTCAAATATCCCGGTTGGATATTCCCCATCGTCGCGCCTCGCCATTCCGTCCTTTGCCCCAAAAACCGCCCATCCCCATTTTCAAACAGGCTCTGACAGCCTGCACGGATGCGGCATGGGCGTCGCCGGGAATTTAGACGTTGTAGGTGCTGCTGCTGATATTGCCGCCGCGGCCTGTCCAGTTGGTGTGGAAAAACTGGCCCCGGGGTTGATCCACCCTTTCATAGGTGTGAGCGCCAAAATAATCGCGTTGGGCTTGCAGCAGATTGGCCGGCAGCACGGCGCTCCGGTACTGGTCGAAAAAGGCGAGGGCGGTGCTGAATGCCGGGACCGGAATGCCCTTTTTGGCGGCGGTGGCCACGCTGTTGCGCCACCCCTTCTGGCACCGCTTGATTTCACCGCGGAAATAATCATCCAGAAGCAGGTTGGCCAGCTTGGGATGGTTGTCGTAGGCTTCCTTGATTTTGCCCAAAA
>DAIDJC010000366.1 GCA_027451565.1 Limisphaerales bacterium
GGCCCTCGGTCAACTGGGCATACCCCATGATTTGCGTCACCACCCGGTCTGCCCGCGAAACTTCTTCCTGAATGATGGAGACGTGGTCCCTGGACACCGGTTTGTTTTGTTCCATGGCGCGCTGGATTGAATGCGTGGAATTGCGGATGATGGCAAGGGGATTTTTGATTTGGTGCGCAAATTCAGCGGCCAGCCTGCCGGCGGAATGCAACTGTCCCTCGCGTGCGGCAAATTCCGCGGCCTCCTCCCTGGCCATGCGTTGCCGTTCCATGAGTATCTGCGCCCCATAACAGCACAGGGTGGTGAGGCCCAAAACCAGGATGCGCAAGGCGAAAGGCTGGCCCAAATCTCCCTGGGACTCAAAATCAATGGTTTTAAGCGTGGTGGAATCCACGCTGTGCATCACCGCCAGTTGCAAAACGCCAACCAAGCCAAAGCACAGGCTAGTGGTGGTATTCAGGATCAGTTGCGAGATGCCGGGCGGGATGCTGGCTGAATTCCTAATGATCAATGCCACGAAGAGCCAGAAAACGATGCTGTCCATCCCACCTGAAATGAGGGAGAGACCGGCGAGCAAAAGGCCATCCATGATGCCATTTGCAAGCACTGTCCACTGCAACACCGGAAGCGGCGCCCATTGCCCGAGCGCCAGCAGGAGAACCACCGGCACGCTGAGAGCAAGGTAAGCCCAGAAACAAAACTGGACGGTTTCCACCACCACCTCCATGACGCTGGCCTCGGTGACAAACCAGGGATGAAAATCAAAAGAGTAGATGATCATACCCACCATGACGACCTTGACGGGCAGTACAAAATTGCGTTCCACCAGGAGGAGCCGGTGGCGCTGCATTTGAGGATCCGGCACGGAGATTTCCATGGCCTGGAACAAACCTTTCAGCCATGCCAGATAATGAGCCTTCATGATTGGAACTGGGCCAGTGGCCGGGCAGCCAGAAGGAGAGCCGGCCCCGTCAAAATTATTGAATGCAAGCCAGTGTCCATTCGGCGATTTTATCCACCGGCGCCAGCCGACCCACGCCCTCGTAACCGCAGGACAGCAAACCATCGTCAGGCCCCAGAAATTGCGCACCGCGCCGGGTTAATGAGGCGACATTGTGACAGGTGGCGGGATGCAGCCACATTTTGCCGTTCATGGCGGGCGCCAGCAAAAGCCGGGCCTTTGGGTTCAGAGCCAGAGCGATGCAGGAAAGGGCGTCATCAGCCAGGCCCAATGCCAGTTTGGCGATGATATTGGCCGTGGCCGGAGAAATGACCAGCGCATCCGCCTCGTCGGCCAGGCGGATATGGGAGGGCTTCCAATCCTCCTCCTCGTCGTAAAGGTCGGTAATCACAGGATGGCGTGTGAGGGTTTTAAAAACCAGTGGCGTAATAAACCGCATGGCATCCGCCGTCATCACCACCCGCACATCACAACCAGCTTTGACCAGCAAGGAAGCCAGGTCGGCCGCCTTATAAGCAGCAATGGACCCCGTGACACCCAGGACAATTTTTTTATTCATGCGGATGCGGCTTGGGACATTTTAAACCTTTGCCTGCCCGATGCGACCCTAAAAATGGACTGGAAAAAGGGCATTGGCAACGAGTTAAAAACCAGGGGCGACCGACCTTGATGTGCGCATTTTTTCGGCTGCGATGATTTCCAGCATCCGGTGCAGGTCCTCGGTTTTGGTGCCACTGAGGAGGAGGTAATCAAAATGGCGCCACTGGCTGACTTCCTGCCGGGCAAGCGAAAGTCTTTTTTGGATGACGCTTTGCGCATCGGCAGCCCTGCGCCGCAGCCTTTGTTCGAGCACCTTTGCGGAATCCGGGGTGAGAAAAACGGTGACCAGGGCGTGTTTCAACTCAGGCTCAGATTCCGCCCGCTCGCGAATGGTCGCCGCCCCCTGCACGTCAA
>DAIDJC010000367.1 GCA_027451565.1 Limisphaerales bacterium
CGACCTATTTGTAGAAATCCAATCTCCAAAAATCATTCCGAGCCCCGTTGGGGCGGCACATACAAGGCATCCAACCCGTGCAAAATTCCGGGGAATATCCGCCCCCCGTTGGGCATGCCTATGCTCCACCTGGTCAAAAACAAACCCAAAACCGTCCCTTCGCTCTCCTTCCACCCAAATTTCACCAGACTAAAAACTGAGATGCGCCCTCATCGAGTGCGGTTTCATTTTCATGTTGCGCCGATGATGGTTTTGGCTTGTAATGCCGTTGTTCGTTCAACCCATCAAAATCATGCCAGTGCCCAAATTGCTCACAACTTCGGCCCTCGACGAAAAATTCGGCGGCGTCACTTATCACATCGAGGGCGAGCTGGTGCCGGTCCTGCATCTTGAGCTTTCAACCATGCCGGTTTATTTCGAGCACCATATATTGCTTTGGAAGGACCCAGCGGTTCAGATAGAGCTTAAATCCCTGCGAGGCGGGTTGAAACGGGTCCTGGCGGGCATGCCGGTGTTCATGACTTCGGCCCGTGGAGTGGGACGCATCGCCTTCAGCCGCGATGGGGCGGGGCATGTGTTTGCCAAGCACCTTCAGCCTGGTGAAACCCTGGATGTTCGGGAGCATCAATTCCTGGCCGCAACGGATAGCGTGGATTTTTCTTTCAGCCGCGTCAAAGGCGTCGCCAACATGCTGCTGGGCGGCACGGGATTCTTCATTGACACCTTCACGGCAGGCGCCGAGCCTGGAATTTTATGGCTTCATGGATACGGAAACGTCTTTGAAGTGGAACTTAAACCCGGCGAGCAGATTGACATTGAGCCGGGGGGTTGGATTTATAAGGACCGGTCCGTGGGCATGGACACCATCTTCCAGCGCCTTTCGCAGGGTCTCTTCGCCGCAGCCGGCCAGATTTTTTGGAACCGTTTCACCGGACCCGGAAAAATAGGCCTGCAATCCATGTACATGCCCTTGGTGACGGAATAAGTCCCCGCAAAATGGAATTGAATTTTTCCTGAATTGTTTGGCCAGGCGGGAATTTAATGAGATCGCGGCCTATGCTGTGGATCAAAAATAATCCGGCTCGTTGCCGGGCTTCCATTTGATATTGCAGCCCATGCTGGGGATTTGGATGGATGGCGCCGGGCGTCCGGATAGAACAGCATCGAGTGCGGACCTGAGGTGGTCGCCGTTCACCGGCAGTCCGTTTCCAGGCCGGCTGGCATCAAACTGCCCCCGGTAAGCCAGTTTTCGCGACTGGTCGAAGAGGAAAAAATCCGGTGTGCAGGCGGCACGATAGCTTTTGGCCACAGCTTGGTCTTCATCAAACAGGTAGGGAAAAACGTAACCAGCCTGCCGCGCCTCCTCTTTCATCCGGGCTGGACTGTCAGCAGGATGGGTTTGGACATTGTTGGAATTGATGCCCACCATGCCGATTTTTTTGGACTGATAATCCAGGGCCAATCGGGCCAGTCCGGCGCGCAAATGCACCACATAGGGGCAATGGTTGCACATGAAAACCACCAGAAGGGCAGGGGTGCCATCAAAGTCCGCCAGGGAAACCAGCCGCCCATCCGTGGCGGGCAATTTGAAATCCGGCGCCCTCATTCCCAGCGGAGCCATCGTGGAAGGTGTCAATGCCATGTTGTCCTGATGATGAAAGGAGGGGGCATTCAAGGGAAGAATAAATTTTCAACGCTTGCCGCAGCGGGGCGAGGAGACCAGAGGCTTCGGGTTGCTTGCAGCCTTTGAAACAGGCAATCACACCCAACGCTCAAAATCGTATAAAAACCATCATTGAACCCATCGTCTCTTCCTCCCTCTCCGCTAATGAAATGTAAGCGTTAAGCGGGCTACGTGGTAGCTGGTGAATTGGTACCGGAGCCACTGGGCTGCCAGCGACTGGGCAACACG
>DAIDJC010000368.1 GCA_027451565.1 Limisphaerales bacterium
CTTTGTTGTCGCCGTCGTTACAGCCCGCCACGGGGATGCGCCGACAGCTCCGCCTCGCCCAAGGCCAAAATCCCGGGTCGCAGCACCCTTCCCAATTTTAAGTCAGGGTCCAAGAGATTTCAAAAGGTCTGCACTACAACGGCTCGTTCAGCAAGTTTGCCAGCGGAGGTCATTTTTGGCGCGAACTTCCAACAGGCTGGGAATGCCACAAAAATGTGCTCCTCGACCTGGCTGATGCAAACCGGGCGCAAAGCCAAATCCCCCATCGCGCTCTTGTCATGGCATTCCCGGGGCATGACCTTTTGCCCGCAGGTTCTCCACCAAACCCCAATAATGGTGTTACTTGCCGTTTTTGAAACGTTTCCTCTCTTTCAGAAACCAATTGGCACTCCATCTTGCAGATAAAAAAACGCCGGGAAAGAGGGTGGGCCCCCACCAAAGCCATTTTGGAAGATCCGACAACGCCACATCAGCCATTTCCAAAAAAATCACCCCGAAAAACCGCCTTTTCCCCGGTCGAATAGCGGCAGTTTGAGCGGCAATTTGGTTGGCGAAGAAATTATTTCAAAAACCGGCGTCTTGACTCCTGGCACAGGGGTGATACTCTCCCTGACCCGGCTTTTTTGACCCGGGGCAGATAGTTATTTTGAATTTATGAAACGCCAGTATCAACCGTCCAAAATACGCCGGAAACGCCAGCATGGCTTTCTGAACCGCAATTCCACCAAAAGCGGTCGTGCCACCCTGGCAAACCGCCGCCGGGTTGGGCGCAAGCGCCTGACCCCGGTTTAAGCGAAAGACCAAGCCCCATCGAGCGCGCGTCACATGCCTGACGGACCGCCGAAAAACCTGCGCTTGCCCCGCACATCGCGTCTGGCCAGTTCCCGGGAGTTCGCCCTTATCCGTCAAAACGGCAGGAGGCTGGCCTTGGGCTGTTTGATTGCCAACTGGCGGATCATGCCCGATGGATCAAACTCCAGACTTGGGGTGGTCACCGCCAAATCCATCGGAAACTCCGTGAAACGAAGCCGGGCCCGGCGCCTCTTGCGCGAATCCTTCCGCCTTCACCAGCATGACTTGGCCGCGCCCGTGGATCTGGTATTGGTGGCCCGCCCTTCCATCGTTCAAAAAGATTTTGCCGGCGTTGAAAAAGATTATCTGAGTGTTTTGAGCCGCTCGAAGCTCCTTAAAGCATGACACCCCTCACTGCCATTCTTTCGGGTGCCATCCGGCTTTATCAGTGGGTTCTTTCTCCTGCGCAGGTTTTTCTTTTTGGCCCCACGGCCGGGTGCCGCTTTCAACCCACTTGCTCCCACTACGCCCTTCAGGCCATTCAAATCCATGGCCCATTGAAAGGAGCCCGTTTGACCACTCTTCGCCTTTGCCGATGCCATCCGTGGGGCGGCAGCGGCCCCGACCCTGTCCCTGCCGCAGCATGGGACGTGACGTCCCACGGGGTCAATCCTGCGGAACAACCTTGTAAATTTCATGGATAAGACAGGAATTGCAGCCATCTCCCTATGCCTGGCGGCCTTGATCGGCTGGCTGGTATTTCAAGCCAAAACGCAGGAGCGCCTGAACTTGCAGCAGGCCCTCTACAATGCCACCAACCAAGTGACCCATGCAAGCCAGGCCGCACCTGCCAACTCTCCGGACATGCAGGCCGGTGAACCCTCACAGTCCTCCATCGAGCCAAATTCAGAAACCAACAGTCCCGCCGCCACCTTGACAGTGACCAATGGAAGGACTCGTTACATCTTCACCTCACGCGGCGGCGGACTTCAACAAGCTGACCTTCTCGATTGCCCTGTCACCCTTTC
>DAIDJC010000369.1 GCA_027451565.1 Limisphaerales bacterium
GATTGTTTTTCTCAATGGGCATATTTCACTTTTTCAAATCACCAGGCCCCGCGCATTAAAGCCTATTTCCATCTTTGCTTCAAGGGCTGGCAAGGATTTCCCCCGCAAATCATTCCATCTGGAATTGATTTGGTTACAACGCTCCCGGCAATGATCACGGAATCCGTTCCAATTGTTGTCCCCGGCGATACAAAAACCTGGGCGCCAACCCATGCGCCGCTTTTGATGGTGATCGGCTGGCTTTTGTAAGCCATATCCTCACTCCGATAATCATGGTTTCCCGTGCAAATAAACGCGCGTTGGGAAATGCAGCAATGCGATCCAATCATCACTTTCTCCAAATTTAAAATAAAAACTTCTTCTCCAATCCATGTGTGGTCTCCTATTTCCAACTTCCAAGGCATATAAAAATTGACCCTTGGCTTGATGACCACCCCTTTCCCCACTGAAGCCCCAAAAAACCTTAAGATGGCGCATTTGAACCTCGATGGATAGGGAAGCGGGCTCAACATGAAAAGGCACTTGGCCAGGTACCAAACGGCCTCCACGGGTTTGGACCGTCCGCGGTCCAAACCTTTCTTGACGTCAAACAAATCATTTCTGACCCGGGTTTCAGGCATCATCAGCAGTAGGCCGCACAGGCATGTTGGAGTGTCTGGATCACGGCGGTCCAAGTATAGCGGGTTTCCACCAGACGGCGACCTTTTTGCCCTCTTTCATGGCGCTCCACCGCACCTGATTCCATGGCGGTTTCCAAGGCCGATTTCAGCGATTCCATCGTGGCCTCGCATTCCCATCCAGATTGCACCTCGGTAATTTCCGGGAAATTGCATGCGTGAGTCGCCACCACGGGAAGTCCGCAGGCCATGGCCTCGAGCACGCTCATGGAGAAGCCTTCGGAGTACGATGGCAGCACAAATAAATCGGCGGAATGCAGCAAACTTGTTTTAACATCACCCGAAACGGGTCCGGTGAAAACCAGTTGGTTCATTATTCCCAGCGCTTCGGCCTGGCGCCGGATCACGGACTCATGGCCCAGTTCATCTGGTCCTGCAATGACCACATGCCAGTCGCGCGATGCCGATCCAAGCTCCGAAAAGGCTTTTATCAAAAGGTCCAGTCCTTTTTTGGGATGGATTCGGCCCAGAAATAGCAATCGAAATTCCGATTTGGCGCAGTCCTTGTCCAAGCCCGGAATGGGTGCAGGCTGGGAAGATGGGATTTCAAAATCGGCAAGGTTCAATCCATTGGGCGCCACCACAACCGGCTGCTTCAAGCCGCGGCCCCTGATCTGGTCTGCCTCCTTCAGCGTGAGGGCGCGCCACAGCCGCACGGTTTTAAAATTGGCGTTTTCAAACACCACGTGGACCAGGCGTTTTTTCCATTGTGAACGGGCCAGAATGTAGGGCTCAAATATCCCATGCACATGGTAAACCAATGGCTTGAGTTGACGGCGGCATTCCCTGCCAAAAATATAATTCGTTCCCACATACAGCCCATGGCCGTGCACAATCTCAGATTCCCTAACCAGCCCGGGCGCGTCTCGGAGCAGACCCGGCGAAAAGTAGAGGGCATTGGGTCCGACCCGGCGGTATTCCCGAATTGCCTTTGAATTTTGTTGCGGCTTTCCCCCATGGGTGGCGCAGAGCACTGACGGGATTTTTTCAACGCACATCTGCCGGTGCAACCCCAAAGCGCTGGAGCCCAGGCCGCCACCCTGGAGTGGCTCCAGGGATTGGGTGAAATGCAGATGCCTCATTGTTTCTTTACCGATGCCTGGCCGCTCCCAAAGCAGGCTCGCC
>DAIDJC010000370.1 GCA_027451565.1 Limisphaerales bacterium
ACAAACCCAAAACCGCCCCTTCGCTCTCCTTCCACCCAAATTTTACCAGCCTAAAAACTGAGATGCGCCAAGGGCACACCTGCCATTAAATTTACAACTGCCCGGTCAGGTCGGGACATGTAGAATGGTCCGAAGACGGTTCAACATGCGCTGGCTCATACGTTCGTAGGGCTGCAAGGGGCGCCCATGCATTTTGATTTCATCTATGGCTTCCAAGGTCATGCTGAAATCAAAATCGTGAAAAGCCCGGTCACGTTTCACCCGGCGAATCCAACGTTTCAAGTCGTTAACCTCCGGTATTTCGCCTGCATGGCCGGGCCGGAAGGAAATTCTCCAGTCGTCGCGCCGTTCGTAGCCGTCCATGGGGCCTTTTTCTTCAAACCATGAATCACAGAGGAGAATGCACACCGACTTCGTCCCAGCCGAGCCCAGGCGATAAAACACCATTCGGGCGGCGGTTTCACTGAAATGATCGTAGGCCAGCGCCAAGGCGTCCTCATCCGGCGGTGAAAACCTGGTTTGAAATCCAAAACTAAAGCTCCCCGGATGGGCGGGCGAGGGTTCAATAATCAGGTTTTCCGCAAAAATCCAGACCGGTTCCACGGGCAAATCATGCTTCCGAAGCACTTCCTGCCACGTCTCCAAGGCTGTTTTCAGGGACGGACGACTGAATCCAGTTGTGTTCATGCAGATTGTCAAGGCCCTATTAGTGCCTGTTTTTTAGAAACCAATCAACAAAAAGTGGTATCCCTTGGGCGACCTTGACCTTGGGATGGTATCCCAGCCGGGTCCGGGCCTTGGAAATATCCGCATGGGTGTGCGGCACATCGCCAGGCTGCAGTGGCTGCCGGTCAATCAGCGCAGCACGGCCCAAGGCGGTTTCAATTAGCTGAATCAGCCGGGCCAGCGTGATGGTTTCTGACTCGCCCAAATTGAAGATTTCAAAGCCAAATTCCTGGCGCGTGCAGGCCATGATTCCGTCAAGGATGTCATTGATATGGGTGTGATCGCGTGCTGTGCTGCCGTCCCCATAGACAGGAATAGGTTGGCCAGCAGCGATCATTCGAGTGAATTTATGTATGGCCAGGTCGGGTCGCTGCCGGGGTCCGTAAACGGTGAAAAACCTCAACATCACCACATCCATGCCATAAAGATGGTGATACACATGTCCCAAGGCTTCGCAGGCCAGTTTGCTTGCGGCGTAGGGCGAAACAGGGTGAAAAATGGGATCATCCTCCGAAAACGGGCTTTTGGCGTTTATTCCATAGACTGAAGAGGACGAGGCGATCGTGATTTTTTTAACGCCCGCCTGCCGGGCCGCTTCCAGGACGGAGACCGTTCCCTCCACGTTCACCCTTTGATAGAGAGCCGGCTGTTGGAGGCTGGGGCGCACCCCGGCCCGGGCCGCCAGATGGATGACTTGGTCAAATGGGACTGACCCAAATAATTCTTTCAAGGTGTTGGCGTGCGTGACATCCCCCTGGATGAATTCGAAAGGACGTGCGAGTAAAGACACTGCCTGCAGGTTGTCCCGTTTTCTCCGGGGATCATAAAAATCATTGAGATCGTCCAAAGCCCAAACCTTGTGACCCTGCTGCAGCAAACTTTCACAAACGTGCGAACCAATGAACCCGGCGCCGCCGGTAACCAAGAAGTTCATGGCACCCAGATTAGTGGACTGTCATGCAAACACCAAAATATTTGTTGCCTCATTGGGTTGATGCCCCCGCTGGTGATGGAGCATTTTCACCTTGGCTCTGTGCTTCAACCCCTGAGGAACGAGGTGGTGCGACAGTGAAT
>DAIDJC010000371.1 GCA_027451565.1 Limisphaerales bacterium
CTGGCAGCGGCAGCCAGACCCGGAAAGTTGTGCCGCGCCCCGCATGGCTTTCCAACTCCACCTTTCCGTTGTGGGCGCGTATGATTCGTTGCACAATCATCAGGCCCAGGCCTGATCCTTTCTTTTTGGTGGTGTAAAATGGCTCAAAAATCCGGTTTACCAACTCCTTGGGAATGCCTCCCCCATTGTCCCCCACGCTGAACCAGATTCCATCACCCGTTTCGCCGGTTTGCAGCGATAGGACGCCTCCCTTGGTCATTGCTTGCACCGCGTTTTTGACAAGGTTGACCAGCACTTGCTGGATCTGCGTGGCATCCATGGGTATGTCGGCCAGGTGCCGGGGCAGGCGTGTCTTTACCTCCACGCCCCGGTTCTCAATTTCCGGCCCCAAAAGCGCCAGTGTTTTTTCCACCACGGCATTGATGGAAGCCGGACGCAGTTGGGGCGGCGTGGGCCTGATGGCCCCCAAAAACTGGGTCAAAATGTAATCCAACCGATCAATTTCACCCCGTGCCACCGAAAGATACTCCCCAATTTTCTGCGTCGTCCCCGCCACCGTGCTTGCAAGCGTCCTCTCCGTCTCCATTTCTCCCGCTTCCTTGAGCTTGCGGATTTGCCGTTCCATGAGTTGCAGGTGAATATGAAGGGCGTTGAGGGGATTGCCAATTTCGTGGGCCACGCTGGCCGCCAGCAAGGTCAAGGCCTGCACCCGTTCACTCTCGATGGCTTCAAAGGTTTTCTGGCGCGCCTCCGTGGCATCATGCAAAATCAAGGCCACACCAGAACTGCCGCGGGCCTCGTCATCCAGCGGCGCCGCGTATAATCGCAAAAATCGCGACTTGGGATAATGCACTTCAAATTCCTGTCGCACCACCCGGGCGCCACCCGATTGATCCGCCCGGGCAATATGCTGCCAATCCAATTCCGGAAGCACCTTTTCTATGGGTTGCTCCTCCACGCCCGGTTGCAATCCGAGCAGGCGTGTGACGGCTTGGTTGAAATAAATCACCCGGCCCAGTTCATCCACCGCCAATACCCCGTCCTCAATGGCATTAAAAAGGGTCTCCAAAAAACTCCGCTCACGGGCAAGCCGCTGAACCACGGTTTGCAATCCTTCCGTGTCCAGCCGCCCGATGCGGCCCAGAACCTTGTCCAGAAAGCTGGTTTTAATGGCAGGCATAACCTGATTTTCTCCAGGGATGGTAGCAAAATGGCACACACTGGCAATTGACAAAGCTCTGAAAACGGATTTATCAACCTTACAGGGAGATATAGGTGGGTTATCTTTGGTCAAAACCCCAAAAAATCCTAATAACTTGTTGTTTTCCAATGTTCCAAGTTGGCTTGGCGCCCACGGCCTGATTTAGCCACGCTCCAATCTTTTTCCTTCCAAGCCTGGTCAAAATGCGTCACTACGGCACCCTTGGCCATTTTAAAATGGCCAAAATTGTCTCAATTCCCGGATGTGATAGCCAAAAAAACCTCTTCCAAAGGACCAGTGGCGCCACTCTTTACTCGTAGTTCCTCACGGGTGCCCACTGCAACCAACCGCCCTCCGTGGATGATTCCAATTCGGTCCGCCATCTCCTCTGCAATTCCAAGTTGATGGGTGGAAACAAGGACGGTCATCCCCTTCAAAGAACGTTCCTTGAGCATATCCTTCACCACACGGCCATGTTGAGGATCCAAACCTACCATTGGTTCATCAATGATAAACACCTCGGGTTCATGGAGGAGCGCAGCCACAAT
>DAIDJC010000372.1 GCA_027451565.1 Limisphaerales bacterium
GGACACGGGACCCGGAATCCCGGATGACAAGCTTGCAGCCATTTTTGAGCCTTTCTACACCACCAAGGCTGAGGGCAGCGGGTTGGGGCTTTGGATTGTCCAGCAGGTGGTCACAGCGCATGGCGGGATTGTGCGCGCGGCCAATGCGCCAGGCGGCGGGGCGGTGTTTATGCTCGTTCTGCCCCTGCCCAAAAATGCGGGCCAAAATGGATGACATGGATAAAGCGAGAATCAAAATCCTGGTGGTGGACGATGAACTGGGTTTGTGCGCCGGCATTCAAGAGGCATTGCAGCGGGAAGGCTATGCCGTGGATGCCGCCAACGACGCGGCAACGGCTTTGGAATGGGCCAGCGAGAGGCTCTACAATCTTATCCTGACCGATGTGAAGATGCCGGGCATGAACGGGCTGGAATTATTCAGGGAGGCGAGGCAAAAATGCCGCGACACCATGTTCATCCTGATGACGGCGCATGGCACCGTTGAAAACGCGGTGACTGCCATGAAAGAGGGGGCCTATGACTATTTGTCCAAGCCGCTCGATATGCAGCGGTTGCGGGCGCTGGTGCTCAAGGCCCTTGAACTCCAGGCGGTGGTGTCGGAAAACAATGAGCTGCGACTCCGCCTGAAAAAGCACTCCGCCCCCAGCCTTTTGGTGGGAGACAGTGAAGCCATCCGCCGGGTGATCCAGCTTGCCGATGAGGTGGCGGGCAGCGACGTAACCATCCTGATCGAGGGGGAGAGCGGCACTGGAAAGGAAATCGTGGCCCGGTCCATTCACCTGAAAAGTCCACGGGCAGAGAAGCCGTTCATCTCGGTGAACTGCGCCGCGCTTCCGGAGCAGTTGCTGGAGGCCGAATTATTCGGCCACGTCCGGGGCGCGTTCACCGGCGCCACTGCGGACAAACCGGGTCGTTTCCAGCTTGCCGATGGCGGCACGTTGTTTCTGGACGAAATTGGGGATCTTTCTGCCAAGGGGCAGGGCGATTTGCTTCGCGTCCTCGAGGATGGCACCTTTCGGATGGTGGGCGGAACCCGGATGATTCGGGTGAATGTCCGCGTGGTGGCAGCTACGAACAAGAAGCTCCATGAAGCGGTCGTGGCGGGTGATTTTCGCGAGGATTTGCTGTATCGGCTTCAAATCGTTCCCATCCCGCTCCCGCCGCTCAGGGAGCGGGCGGGGGATATTCCCCTGCTCATTGAATCTTTTCTGGAACATTTTGCCGGCAAGCACAAGCGTCGGCGCAAAAAGATGTCCGCCGAGGCGCTCCAGATTTGCCAGAGGTACCCCTGGCCGGGAAATGTGCGTCAATTGCGGAACATGGTCGAACGTCTTGTCATCATCGGCAAATCACCAGTGATAGACGTGGAGGAACTTCCGGATTTTCTTCGCGCGCATGAAAGGAATGCGGACGCATTCAGCATCCGCCCTGGCATGTCGCTGGCCGAGGTGGAAAAAATCCTGATCCGGCAGACGCTCACGCACGTCACGAATAACCGTGAGGAGGCGGCCAAAATGCTGGGGGTCAGCCGCCGCACGCTCCAATATAAACTCAAGGAATATGGGTTGCTGCCAGCACCGCCTTCGAAAGGGCAGGGGCAAGAAACCGGCGAATGATTTTTTAGCCGGATGGCGGTGAATACCGGCTTGCCAATGAGGCATTCCCCACCTGTCGTCGGCCCTTTCCCTCCAAGCCCGCCAGCCATTGGATTAGAGCGTTGACGGAAAAGATGTGGCG
>DAIDJC010000373.1 GCA_027451565.1 Limisphaerales bacterium
CGGTGATGCTGAAACCCGGCGTGCTCGACCCCCAGGGCAAGGCGATCGGCCATGCGCTCGCCACGCTCGGCTTCGCCGGCGTGGGCGAGGTGCGCGCCGGCAAGGTAATCGAACTCGAGCTGAAGGAATCCGACCCCGTCCGCGCCCGCCGGCACGCAAGGTGGTAAAATACCGTGACGCCAGGTTCCGCAGGTGACCCCGGCTGCAATTCAGCGCCTGCACCAGGTCCCGGCCCTCCAAGGCATAGACCGGCCAGGCCCGTCCGTTTCCAATGATGGAGCGCCACATTTCACCCCATTCCAGCCGCAATGGCTTGCTCCCGCCGGTTTCAATGAATTGACGCAGGCTGCCCGTCAAAATTCTGATCTCCAACCGCCCTTCGCCTTCCCGGGCTATGTTGAACCCCGTCAAAATCTGCTGCTCCACCAGCGCCATCACTCCTTCCCCGCCCAGGTTCAAATCACGCATGGCCGCGTTCAAATCACCCAGCGGACGCGGTCCAGCCTTGCACCCACGCCCCGCACCGCCCAACCCCAGGCGCCGCGCCATTTCCGGCGTCAACCCATGCACCAAGGGCATGATCCTGCATCCTATCCCATTCCGATTCACCCCCTGCCCCATTCCATCCGCCTTACCCGCCACTTTTTCCTGATTCTCTTTTTCATTGAAAACTTTCATAAATCATGTCATTGTTCACTCTGTTGACAGGATTATGGTTAACTGAGAGAACTTTGTCAACAATAATTCGATCACTTAGTGAACAATTCTTTTTCCACTGATTATCAGGCGGAGTTTTCAGCCATTTTTGCCCGGCTGGAGAAGGATCATCAGTTGACCAAGGCTGCCGTGGCGCGGGCGCTCCGGGTGGAGCGTTCGTATGTGACCATGCTATTGCGCGGGCAGCGCACGCCGCACCTGCGCATTCTTGAATCCATGCGCGAGCTGGAACAGCGGCTGTCGGCAGGGCATGAAAATGAGCGCGGCACCCCTGAAACCGAAAGTGATTTAAACCGTGTCATCGAGCAGCTCCGGGCCTTGGAGCGGGCCGACCGGCCCAAATTTGAAGTGGCGCGGCAGGTGGTGGCGTCGCTTGCGGAAAGCAGTTCCTCCTCTGAAAAAGCGGCTGCCAAACTCCTTAAATCCGCTGCGGCATCCGTCATCAAATCCCATTGAAAAAGGACCGTCCCAGCCATGGATGGATGCCCCCCCTGCCTCTTCGCCAAAACCCTCATGGCCTCCTTCCCTGCTGCGACCTTTTTTCTAATGGCGCTTTAAGGCCAAGATGCTGGAGTGGAGAATTTTTGCGCCCGGTAGATTGGCGCAGATTGGCTTTTTGAATATCGTTTTTCGGGTTTAATTCATGCTCGTTTAATTCATACTCGTTTTCCGACGTCCAATGGGCTTGAGGTTTTTGGGATTGCCGGCGGTTTTTGGCGCATGGCGTCGCCTTAAAATATAGGCGCTCACGCGCAATTGCCTGGCCCACCGCTCAAATTTGCCGGCTAGGTCCACCCGCTGGGATGGCGTCAACAGGGCGGCTTCCTCCTCCAGTTCCGGCTCCAGAATCACCGGGCAATACAGGGCTTTTGATTTCATGGCGCCATTGTAAGGGGTGGGGTGGGACATAGGCTGTCCCTGCCTCCAATTTTCTCAAAATTTATCTCCCCCATCCGCCATGCACCAACCCCCTCGCACACCCACCGCCT
>DAIDJC010000374.1 GCA_027451565.1 Limisphaerales bacterium
GAACCCACCGCCTCTTTCTCCCTCTCCATCAATTCCAATTGATGGGGAGGGCGGGGAGGGGTGGCATTGAGCTTTCGGAAACGGGCAATTTGCCCCCCAACCCCAAGGCCGGCTTCGGCCCGGTTCCGTGATGCGGATTGGATGTCCGAAAAGGCTCGGAGCCCGGCAAGGACTGGTTGAATGGCCGCAGCCTGGCCAGGATTTTCAGGGCTTTTTTCTGGCGGGATGCGCGGTTGTTGCAGCTCCGGGCGATTCCGGACCGCCAGTCCCGGCCAATTGTTCTCCCGCCAGCCTTTCGGTCTCCGCTTGATCGCTGTGTTCAAACGCCTTGATCAGGCGCACCATCATCCACGCACCCAACGCCAAAATGAGGCCCGCAGCCGTCAATCCGGTCAGAACATCCCTGCAATCCCTGCCCGATATGAAATGCAGGGGGAATGACAGCCAGTAAATGCTGGGCGCAGCCACCACCAGGAAGCCTTTCAGCACGCGCGTCCGGGTCGGCCCCTGGACCGGCTTGGCGGGCCACACCATGGCCCAGAAATAAATGCACGTTCCCCCACCAACCAATCCCCATACCAAGGACCTCCAAATCCACGCCCATTGCGCTCCTGTCCCGTCAACCCGGCCAAACGACGCCATCCAGCCATCCGCCAAAGCCATGCTCAGGACTGTGGAAATGATGATCCACCGCCGGAGCGGACCGGAGGAGGAAGCAGATTCCGGTTGGTTGATCAGGGCGATTTTGGCGGGTGCTGCATCCAGTGTTGTCATACCAGACAATCAACGATGTCCGCCCTTTTGGCAAGAACCCAGCGCCTCATGGCCCGTGAAGCGGTTTGCCGTTGCCATCATCGGACCGACTTGGCGGTCCTTGGGGGTTTTCATGGATTGATCGGGATGAAATGCTGGTTTCCACTTGCTGCATGGGGCTGGTGCACTATTTTGAGGTCAGTGAAACGCTTCGCGGTGATCATTTTTTCCTGGCTGGCTGCCGGAACGGGTTGGGCTCAGATTGACCCTGAAAGCCGTGATCTGGTTCAATTGGGTTACAATGGCGCCTTTGAGGGTGAGCAACCCATAGCTGGGTACGCGTTTTATTATCATAACCAGCCGGATTTCCTGCGCACCAACCTGACCCTCCGCCTGGCGGTGGCGCCAGTGTATGTGGACTCCGAATTGGGCATCCACCAGGTTTTTGGGCCCAACACAGACGTGGGTTTGGGCATGGCCGGAGGCGCATTTGGCGATGACTACAATGAAATCCACGACGGCACCTACATCCCCCAGCAATCTTTTTTTGGGAATAACATTGAGCTTTCATCCAGTTTGTATCACCTGATCAATCCCGGGGACATGATCCCGCTGAATTTTGTGCTGCGGGGCGCTGCGGACTATGTTTTTTACAGTCCAGGCGACCAGACCGCCTCGAATTTTCGCCTGCCTTCGGATACCGGCGATTTGAGCGTGCGCACTGGCCTGCGGTTTGGCGGCGTGGAACCCACCTTGTTTCCCGCCTTGGCCATGGAATTATCCATTTGGTACGAGGGCCATTTTCGCACCCAGCCGGGCAACTATGGCTTTGC
>DAIDJC010000375.1 GCA_027451565.1 Limisphaerales bacterium
TAAGGTGGGAAATCTTGAATCATCCAAAAGGGACCACATTTCGACCCGAGGTGGTCCCTTTTGACCGTCCGCTGACAGGGGGCAGGCCGCCCATTCCAGAATGGGATCTGCAGGCTGCTCCTCCAGACACCCGGCTTGGTATAACCGTTTTCGGGACCTTGAACCCTTTGAGTTACGCCGTCTTGGCACCAAACGGTCCTAGATGCCCTCACCGCCCATGAAGCCTGAGGTGACCTCCTGGTGGGTAAGAGGCATGCCTTTGGCGACATCCTCAAGGGTGGCCTGATCCATCAGGTTAGCCAGGTAATTCCTGGCATTGTAGAAAACCCTTCGAAAGCGGCATACGGATTCCTGGGAACATCTCACGTATCCGGTAAGGCTGACACAGTCAATGGGGGCGATGATGCCGTCGAAATGGCGAACCACCTCGCCGAGGGTGATTTTGGAAGGGTGACGGGCGAGGAAATAGCCACCATGGATGCCGGCGGAACTGCCGACCCAGCCTCTGGATTTGAGCGCGAGCATGATCTGTTCGAGGAACCGCTTGGGAACATCATTGCGTCGCGCGAGTTCGCGTATGGGGATGGGTTGACCGCCGAAATGTTCCACCAAGGTGAACAAGGCGCGGAGGGCGTAATCGGTTTTTTTGGAAACCCGCATGATTTAAAAAACGATTATTTTGGTCGTTATCATTTTCACGCGCATTCGATGACCCTGAAACGAGCCGCAGGGCAGGGCGGGTGTGCCCGGGGCAATCAGCCCACGATGCGTCCGCCTTCGTTCAGGAAGATGCCTTTGAAATTCATTTCCAGGGCTTGGGGGTTGGAGGCTTTGGCCATGGCTTCCTTTTGGGTGATGCGTCCGGCCTTGACCAGGTTGAAGAGGCACTGGTTGAATGTGATCATGCCATCGTCCGCGCCGGTTTCCACGGCGGCGGACAACTTATCAAGCCGGTTTTCCTCGATCATTTTGCGGACGACAGGCGAATTGATCATGATCTCAAGGGCGGGGGTCATTTTGCCGTCCACGGTGGGGACCATGCGCTGGCAGATGACGCCGCGGAGTGTGCCGGCGAGCTGTCGCCGGATTTGCTCGCGTTCATCGGCCTTGAAGAAATCCAGGATGCGGGTGATGGATTGGGATGCGGTGGTGGTGTGGAGAGTGGAGAAAACCAGGTGCCCCGTGTCTGCCGCGCTCATGGCGGCGGTGAAGGTGGCGGCATCGCGCATTTCACCCAGCATGATGATGTCCGGGTCCTGGCGGAGGACATGTTTCAAAGCCCCATGGAAGCTGGCGGTATCAAGGCCGACTTCACGCTGTTCGATCACGCTCTGGTTGTCTTCAAAGACAAACTCGATGGGGTCTTCGAGTGTGACGATGTGTTTTTTGAAATTGCTATTGATGTGCTCGATCATTGCGGCAAGCGTTGTGGACTTGCCGGAGCCGGTGGACCCGGCCACCAGCACGATCCCGCGCGGGGATTCGGCGATGGTTTTGATCTGTTCCAGAAGCCCGAGTTCCTCGAAGGTGG
>DAIDJC010000376.1 GCA_027451565.1 Limisphaerales bacterium
CGGGATATTTTGGGCCGTTTGGCCGTTGTTCAGGGTATTTTTGTGGGCAGCCGGAGAATGTTTGAATCCCTCAATTGTGCCGTGGCATTGCACCGGCTGCAGCCCGTGGTGGACCGTGTTTTTGGATGGACTGAGGCAGCCGCAGCCTACAGGTATTTGCAGTCCGGCGCTCATTTTGGAAAGGTGGTCATAGCACGAAACCACCCGTCTGGTTCCTCCTAAGGCATATCTGAAAAATCATCAAGTGGGGATCAAACAAAGAGTGTGAAAAACCGGCGCGATCAAGCCGGTTTGATAAAAACGGGATCGAAGCAAGGGGAAGAAGTTGTGCGGTTTGCATGATTTGGTTGCATGAGGGTCTTTTTTGAGCGATGATACCACTCATGAAAACAAGCATGAAAACACCCGTCTGCCTGTTGCTCCTGTCTTCCCTGCTCTTATTTGCACCGCAAAGTTCCCGCGCAGGCTTCTTTGACCAGATTGCCTCTGCCGTGGCCACCAACGCCACCGCTGCCGTGGCCCCGTCTGCATCGGCGCCCGGTTCCTCACTGGCAGATTCTCAGGTGGCTGATGGCTTGAAGGAAGCCTTGGGACGGGGAGTGACCTCGGCGGTGAACTCCCTGGGTTCCACCAATGGGTTTCTGAATAATCCCGACGTGTGCATTCCCCTGCCCGGCAAATTGCAAATGGTTGCCAAGGCGCTCCGCATGGCTGGTCAGGGCGGGTTGGTGGATAACTTTGTGGCCACCATGAACCATGCTGCGGAGAATTCCATGCCTGTTGCCGCGGATGTGATGGGTCAGGCTGTTCAAAATATGTCCATCTCAGATGCCAAAAACATCCTCGCCGGCCCTCCTGATGCTGCCACCCAGTACTTTAAAAATACTGTTCAGGCAGACTTGTACAATCGCATTTACCCGATGGTGCAGAAATGCACAGATCAGGTGGGCCTGATGTCCTGTTACAATCAAATGATGTCCAAATATTCCGCTTTAAGCTCACTCGGAAGCCTTTGGGGCGGCGGCGCGGCCAACCTGCTTCAGCCAGCGGACCTGAATGCCTATGTGACCAATGAAACCCTTGCGGGATTATATCACGTCATGGCCCAGGAAGAGGCATCCATCCGGTCCAATCCAATTGCACGCACCTCAGATTTGCTCAAGTCTGTCTTTGGCGGCGCCGCTCCTGCGCAGCCCTGATTTCTATTCGCAAGCCCTATTGGCTTTAAATTGGTTTTGGTTGAGATTCATTCATTTCATGTGCGGGCGAT
>DAIDJC010000377.1 GCA_027451565.1 Limisphaerales bacterium
CCAACGCCCCTGGTTCCCTCGCCCCGCCAGCAAAGCGCGGGGAGGGGTTCTCGCTCACAGTCAGTGCGAACTCAAATCAACCCGAAAGGACAGGATATCTGTCCGGATTTTTCAAAAAGGCCGGCCAGCCAAGGGCGGGAAGGTTTCGCCCGCTTCAGCGCTTGAGGATGGAAGCCCCTGCTGCCGGGCGTGAACTGAAGAGCGTCGCGCTCCGGTCGGCTCGCGCCTGGTATTGTTCTGCAATCCGCTTGGAAATATCCTCCACTGACCCGGTCCGAACCAGAGCCACGCAACAGCCGCCGAATCCACCTCCGGTCATGCGGCAGCCATAAACGCCGCCAGTCAAGCCGATCTCCGAGGCTATCTCCACCACCAGGTCCAGTTCCTTGCAGCTCACGGCATAATCGTCGCGCAGGGAGTCGTGGCTGGCGTACATAAGCTGGCCTGCGGTGATCCAGTTGGATTCCCTGAAAGCGGAGGCCGCATGCAGGGTGCGTTCGATTTCGCTGATGACATGTCGAGCCCTGGAGAAGACAACCGGGCTGAGGCGGGAGCGGGCATTCTCCAGGTTCCCGGCGGTGGCATCGCGCAGGGATGGCACTCCCAGAAGGCGTGCGGCCTCCTCGCATTCGGCGCGGCGCCGGGCGTATTCACCGCTGCCCAACTCATGTTTTACATTGGTGTTAATGACCAGTAATTCCACGGATGTATCGTTCATGGGAACGAGTTCAGTCCGGCGGCTGCGGCAATCCAGTAGAAGGAGGTGCCCTTCCCTGCCCATGGCTGAAATGAATTGGTCCATGATCCCGCAGGGGACGCCGGCGAATTCATGCTCGGCGGCCTGGGCGATGAGCGCCTTGTCCACGGGATCCAAAGAGAGACCGGTAACCGCCTCCAGAAGCGTGGCGGTGCAAACCTCCAGGGCCGCGCTGCTGCTCAATCCCCCGCCGAGCGGCACGGTCGAGACCATGGCCACATCCAAAGCTGGAACGACCAAGCCGCGCCCTTGCAATCCTGCTATGACACCCCGCAGATAATTGGACCATT
>DAIDJC010000378.1 GCA_027451565.1 Limisphaerales bacterium
CCATATCAAACCCATCGCTTCTTTCTCCCTCTCCGCCAATTTTAAATTCCTTGTTGCGGCTCTCATCGTCATTTCCAGAATGGCTCTAATGCGCCAGCCGGTAGTACAGGTATTTCACCACTTCATTCTGGAAGGCGATCACGCCCTGCTCATTTTTCCACCAATCATCCAGGTTGTAATCGAGTGTGGGCACGGCATCCATGTGGATGGCCACGCCGGAGCCTCGAAGGGCCCTGGCAAAGACCCAGCGGGCGCGGCGGGTGTGAAAGGGATCGGTGACAATTTCCACGGAGCGGAGGTGATGCTGCATGACCCACTGGCGTACAGCGCGGGATTCATCAAAGGTACTGGCCACGCTGGAGCCGACGGCATGGAGGGCTGAAGCAGGGACCTTGCTGGCCTGCAAAATCTGACGGGTTTCATCGGCTTCGGCCAGGGTGATTCCCAATTTCTGTGCGGGAGTCACCCTCACGTTCATGTAGAGGATGACCGGGGCCACGCCGGCTTTGTAGAGCGCGGCCGCGGCAAGGGGGCGCGTTTCCACCCCTCCGCCCAGAACCACAATGGCATCCACCCTGGGAGCGGGGTTATTGACGGTCCAGAGGCGGCCCAGGGCGTCCAGTAGGCGGGCATGAAAGAGCCAGGCCAGGGCGCAGAGGAGGGCCATGAAGGCCACGGCTCCCAATATCCGTTTTACCATTTGCCAGCCGGGGAGGCACATCTATTTTTTGAGCAGGTCACACTCAGCTTTTGAATTTTCAAAAAACCGGCAACCCCGCCGTTTTTTCTCCTTCTCCATCAATCCCTATTGATGGGGGGGGGTGCTGAGATTTTAGTAAGTGAGATTGTTCATCTTTCGCACTGACTATTTGCGAGCTCCCCTCTCCCTGGCCCTCTCCCCACACTTCGTTTGCGGGGAGAGAGAATAAGAGGCGCTGGGTTGTTTTATACGCTTGAAAGGGTTGAGCACCATTGGCGCTTGAAATGTTTTAAGACGGTCACAAACCCATCGCTTCTTTC
>DAIDJC010000379.1 GCA_027451565.1 Limisphaerales bacterium
CTGGCCGGGCGCCGGCACGACGCTGCGCGCGCGCCTCGGGCTCGCCACGGCGCCGCAACCGGCACCGGTGACGACCGCAATCGCGGCGCCGGCGTCCTATGCCGACGCGGTGGCACGCGCGGCGCCCGCGGTGGTCAACATCTACGCCAACCGCACTGTGCTCGAACAGCCGCTGCGGGCGTTCTCCGATCCCCTGCTGCAGCAATTGCTGGGCCCGCAGGCCTATGGCCCGGTGCGTCCGCGGCGGGTGCAGAACCTGGGCTCAGGGGTGATCGTCAGCAGCCGGGGCTACGTGCTGACCAACAATCACGTGATCGCCGGCGCCGACAACATCCAGGTGATGCTCTACGACGGCCGCGTGGCCAAGGCGACGGTGATCGGCAGCGACCGCGACACCGATCTTGCGGTGCTGAAGATCGACGTCCATCCGCTGCCCGCGGTGGCGATCGAGGACCCGCATCCGGTGCGCGTCGGCGACGTGGTGCTGGCGATCGGCAATCCGCTGGGCATCGGCCAGACGGTGACCATGGGCATCGTCAGCGCGCTCGGCCGCCAGCTCAGCCTGTCCACCGACGAGGACTTCATCCAGACCGATGCCGCGATCAACTCCGGCAACTCCGGCGGCGCGCTGGTCAACTCGCTGGGCGAGCTGGTCGGCATCAATACCGCCATGCTCGGCCGTGCCTCCGGCGCCGAAGGCATCAGCTTCGCGATCCCGGTGCGCACCGCGCGCATGGTGCTGGAGCAGATCATCCGCCACGGCCGCGTGGTGCGCGGCTGGCTGGGCGCCGACTACGCTCCGATCGCGCTGTCGCGCGGCGGCCTGCCGATGGCGGCGCGCGGCGCGATCGTCACCGACGTCTATCCGGGCGGGCCGGCCGCCGAGGCGGGACTGCGCCCCGGCGACG
>DAIDJC010000380.1 GCA_027451565.1 Limisphaerales bacterium
ATCGGATCGCTTTCGAACCAGGCGTCCAGGTACTCGCCGGCCGAGGTCGCGAACAGCCTGAGCAGCTCGCGCCGCATGCTCATGTCGAGCTTGGCGATCCGCGACCCGACGCGCCGCGCGCGCAGCAACTCCGGCAGCGCCGCGATCCAGTTGCCTTCGACGACATTCGGTGGAGTCTCAAGAACCAGGCTGCGCATGACGTCCGCGATGCCATCCAGCCGCTCACCGTATGCCGCCAGCCGATCGGCATCCGCCGCGGAGAACTTCGCCACTTCTCCGTAGGTGCGGTTCTCTCCGCTCAACAGATAGCGACCATCTGTGGTCGGAAGGAAATTCGCCAGCCGGCGCTCGACGATGCGCAGCCCATGCCCCGGCAGGTCCAGGTCGCGGATGATCTTCGGATTGAGCAACGAGACCGTGTAGGAGGCGACCGAGTTGCGGAATCCCGGAACGAACTCCTCGGTGACCGCCGCGCCGCCGACGACGCCGCGCTGCTCAAGAACAGTGACCTTCAGCCCGGCCGCCGCGAGGTACGCGGCACACACCAAGCCGTTGTGTCCGCCCCCGATGATGACGACATCGCGACTCTGAACACTCATGATGCATTGGTCTCCCATGCCGGGTGCAGTGCGATGCCCGATCGGCTTGCCAGCGCGCGCCCGGCTGCGCGCCAGCCCCCCCGCCCGGGACGGCCGGACGCGCTATACTCACCGCCACGCGAAAAGTCGCTGGCCTGCTCTGCAAGTGCGCCTCGGGCAGATCCAGTGGAATCGGGAATGGATCCGAAAGGTTGAGAAAAGCGGTGGATCGACGCGGGAATTCGCCCGTGCTCCGCTGCTGACATCATACGAATCGCAGGGGGGCTCATGGCGAAGCGTCGGTCTCCTCACTATTTAACA
>DAIDJC010000381.1 GCA_027451565.1 Limisphaerales bacterium
AGGGGATCTTTGGCTGTTTTTCCCTGAGCCGCGACTATTATTATCAACCGGCTAAAGACCAGGGGCATTACCCGGCCGATGACGCGCTTGGCCTGGAAGTCAGCTATACCCCGGCCTTAACCAAGCTGCTGTGTTTGGAAGGGGCTGACGAGCAGACTTACCTCAAAGCTGAGCGGCACCTCCTCCAAACCGGCGGCATCAGTGTCTCGGCCCGCCAGATTCAGCGGGTGGTCCAGCGCGTGGGAAGGGATGCCCAACAATGGCAGGAACGCGTTGCCGAGCCGGCCCAATGCGAGCGCTCCGAGACTCCCATTCTGTATGTCAGCGCCGACGGCACCGGCATTCCCATGGTCCCGGAGGAACTGTCCGGGCGCAAAGGCAAGCAAGCCGACGGCAAGGCCAAAACCCGCCAGGTTTACCTGGGGTGCGTCTTTACTCAGCACCAAGTCGATGAGAAGGGCCGACCGGTGCGAGATTGGGAATCAACCACCTATATTTCCAGCCTCAAGTCCATCGACCACTTCGGACCGTCGCTGCGTCAGGAAGCCCTGCGGCGAGGGTTGGGTAGTGCCGCCAAAGTGGTGTTGCTCATCGACGGAGCCCATGGGCTTGAGAATATGGGCAAACTCAATTTCAAGGATTGCATCCAAATCGTTGATTTCTACCACGCGATGGAACACGCCGGCCTGGTACTGGTCGCCTTGCTTGGCAAGGATCACCCGGAGCATAAACGTCGGCTCCGCCGCTGGGCAAAGCGGTTGCTTAAAGACAAGGTCCAAAGCTTGATTGAAGAGACCCGCCGTGAATGCGTCGGCCAATCCCAAGCCTCAGCTGTTGAAGAAGCTTTGCACTATT
>DAIDJC010000382.1 GCA_027451565.1 Limisphaerales bacterium
CAGATTGCTGCGGTGAATACGTTCAAAACTTGCGGCAATTACCGCACGAGCGCCCAGCAGGAAGGTGCCTTTGGCTGCCCAATCGCGGCTTGAACCCATGCCATAATCTTTTCCGGCAAGAATAATCAGCGGTGTGCCTTTGCTCTTGTAGCTCACCGATGCGTCGTAAATGGGTTTTACCTTGCCATCGGTAAAGTCGGTGGTTACGCCGCCCTCGGTACCGGGGGCGAGCTTGTTTTTAACGCGAATATTGGCAAAGGTGCCACGGGTCATGACGCGATCGTTGCCGCGGCGGGCGCCATAGCTGTTAAACATGGCGGCCGTTACGCCGTTTTCAATAAGGAACTTGCCGGCGGGGCTGTCCTTTTTAATGTTGCCGGCGGGACTGATGTGGTCGGTTGTTACCGAATCGCCAAGATAGGCCAGGCAGCGGGCGGCGCGAATAGCCTCAATAGGCTTGGGTGCGGGGCTTAGGCCCACAAAAAATGGCGGTTCCTGAATATAGGTGCTCTTGGCATCCCAGTCAAAAAGCTCGCCGGTGCTGGTTTTAATAGCCTTCCACTCATTCGAACCGGTAAATACGTTGGCGTACTCGTGGGTAAACTGCTCGCTAAGCACGCAGCGGTGAACGGTATCGGCTATTTCCTGCTGGCTGGGCCAAACGTCCGCCAGCATCACCGGCTTGCCGTCGGGACTCGAGCCGATCTGCAGCGCGAGCTTGCTGAAGCTCACCCGGCCGATGATCAGACCGAGCGGCGGCATGATGACGTCCGCCACCAGCGAGCTCACGATCTTGCCGA
>DAIDJC010000383.1 GCA_027451565.1 Limisphaerales bacterium
CCATGGACAAGCTCCCCGCAAGCATGAGTCTTGCCGCTGAACCGGTCATGGCCTGTGATTGGCAGCGATCCGGTTTATTTGGAAAATCACCGGTCCAAGTTTGGTTTTTGCGTGGCGAAACCGATCGCAGCCTTTTCAAGTTGAGGTTATCGGTTGCCAATGATTTTTTGATCCAACCCGATTTGATGGTTTACTGGGTCAGTGGAAACCCAACTATAAAATCCAGCGACCCTCTTCCGAAGCAATCCCTTTTATTGGGTGGATTTGATTCAGGAGACTTGACGCTGCCAAAAGTGGCGATGGGCACAAATGGGTTGCTGGTGCTATACAGCTTGGCCGACAACCAAATCGTGGATGTATCCAAGCCTGTCCTATTCCGCAATCGGGACCCGTAGAAAGCGCAAACCCCATGAGTTCTAAATACCAAGCCGTGCAATGGAATCGGCAGAAGCGGATATATGATTTGCTGCTGATTTCCGGGGTTGCCCTGTATCTCGTGGTTTTTGCAGCGGTGACCGAGTATTATTTCCCATACGTGACGGAAGAGATACTGATCATGCGGGCTTTTGGAACCCTTGCATTTTTGCTTCTTCACCTGATACTTTGCATCGGGCCGCTTTGCCGGTTGAATCCGAAATTTCTATGCCTGCTTTACAACCGGCGCCACATGGGCGTGACCTGTTTTTTTCTGGGGCTGGTTCATGCGGTAATGGTGGTGGCCACGTACCACGCTGGCGGCGACATAAACCCCATTGCGAGCATTTTTGTGACGAGCAGGCTGACTGGTTCGCTG
>DAIDJC010000384.1 GCA_027451565.1 Limisphaerales bacterium
GTGCCGTCCGGAAAATGCGTGAAGGTAAGCTCACCGAGCTTGTGCTCTTCCAGCGCCCAGTAGTCTTTCAGGTTCTTGGTCACGTCGTAACCGACCGGCCAATCGTAATATTTTCCGTCGATCGGATTGCCTGGCGGCCGGCCCTGAGAATGACACTGGATACAGGTGTCACTGGCGTGAACGTAATCGAAATGCGCCGGATTGAGGATGTTGTCGCGCGTCGGCTTCCTGGCGTGGACCTCGCCCGGGCCGTGGCACCGCTCGCAGCCGACATTCCATTCGGTGACGGTCTTGGTCTTGATGTCATAGTTGACGGAGTGACAACCGTCGCAAAGCGGTCCGGTGGGGCGCTGGAAATTATCCGGCGGATAAAGCGGCGCCCACCAGTCGCCGGTGTTGGGGACGAAATATGTGCGCCAGGTCTTGTGGAAAACGTCCCATTGCACCGGAAGCGGGAAATAATCGTCGCCAACCTTCTTGAAGTAGCGCTGCTTCCAGCGGCTGCCATAGACGAGAGCGACGTCATCGACCGTGAAGTTGAAGACCGGATTGGGCTTGGAGATGTCCGGGATGATCGCGTCCGGATGCTGGCGCGGGTCACGCACGACGTTGGCCATGCGGGTCTTGCTCCAGCGGGCGTAGATCTCTTCATGGCAGCCCTTGCAGGCGACCGATCCGACATAGTGCCCGTGATCCGGCGGAGGATCCGCCTCTCGCGCAGACGCGGCCGGAACCAGTGACGCGACCTCCGGCAGGTGACGGATG
>DAIDJC010000385.1 GCA_027451565.1 Limisphaerales bacterium
GAAACCGTGGGTTGGTATCTGACCAGATAGCAAGAGGTGTTTTGTTCTTTGTTGGAGGCGGGCCTGGCGGCCGATCATTGGGCTGCCGGGCCCGTCCGTTTTCCCCCTTCAATTGTTTTCTGCGTTTTCAATTTCTCGGGGCATGGGACTGCACAGTGTGGTCGTCTCGCTGGCAGCGAGAATATCAGGAGGGCGCGATACCCTCATGCTCCACCAATTTTTGCGGCGCACTCAACTGTGCACGCTCATGCTCGCGTAGCTCAAATTAAAGAGCGCGATCCTTCTAAGATCGGAGATGTTGGCGAGACTCCAACCGCGAGCGCCATTTTTCCACCCACCAGTAGCTGAGGCAGATTAGCGCGGCTCTGAAAAAGCCGAGACGTTGGCGCGATACCAACCTGGTGGGCCATTTAACAAGTCCGCGTAGCTCAGTTTATCAGAGCGCGAGCCCGCGAAGCTCGAGGTCGCAAGTGAGATTCTTGCCGCGGACACCATTTCAAATCATCTCATCCTTCGCGGCATAGGTGTTTACAGATGCATGGCTGCCTTCCAAGCAGCGGGAGTGAGCGCAATTCTCACATGCCGCACCATCGCAGCAGTCCCAGCGGACAAGTTGGTTTCATAAGCCGACCGGCCCGGTGCGCCCCCGGGTGCTGCGACCACTTTCAAGGAACTGAAGGAGCCAACAGGTGTTCAGCCGGGCAATCACAGCGCCCGGTTGCAGCGGTTCAAGTCCAGCTCTCCTT
>DAIDJC010000386.1 GCA_027451565.1 Limisphaerales bacterium
GAACTGCCGGTCGCCCTCCAGCACCGTCGTAGCCACGGCACCGCCGAGGGCGGCCTGGATCACGGAGTTCACATCCCCGGTGTTCAACCCATACCGCGCCGCCCTGGCGCGGTCCACCTTGATATTCAGGTTCGGCTGCCCCAGGACGGGGAATATCCCCAAATCGGCAATGCCGCGCACCTGCGCTAGCTGATCCCTGACCTCCTGGGCCAGTTGGGTCAATTCTTCCAGGTTGCGTCCGATGATCTTGACAGAATTGGCGCCTTTGACGCCGGAAATTGCCTCTTCAATGTTGTCCTGAATGTATTGGGAAAAGTTGAAGGTGACCCCTGGTAGCTCGCTATTGAATTCCTTCTGGATCTGCTCGATTAGCCTGTTTTTGTTGAGACCTTTTGGCCACTGATCGAACGGCTTGAGGGGCGCGAACAACTCGACATTGGAAAAAGGGGAGGCATCGCTGCCGTCATCAGGGCGGCCGTGCTGGGATACTACAGTGAGCACCTCCGGATGCCGCATCAGGATGAGGCGCATCTTCCGAGCCGCGGCCTCGCCGTCCTCCAGCGCCAGGGTCATAGGCATCGAAGCCCGGATCCACAGGTTGCCTTCTTCCAGCTGAGGCAAAAACTCGCTTCCGAGCCGCAGTCCCAGGAACGTAGAGACCGCGAGAAAGGCGCAGCCAGATCCGACGGTGAGTGCCCGGTGAGCCAGCGTAAACCGCAGCGCCGGGTTGTAGAG
>DAIDJC010000387.1 GCA_027451565.1 Limisphaerales bacterium
TGCCGCTTTGGCGAAAGCCTTAAAGAGGGCCTCCACGATGTGGTGAGGTTCATCCCCGTAGAGCAATTCCAGGTGCAGGTTACAGCGTGCTTCGTTGGCGAAAGCTTGGAAGAATTCGCGGGCCAGGCCGAAGCGAAAAGCGCTGGACATGTCCTGCCCTTTCTCAGCCCGCGAGACCCGTTTCTGCGCGAATCGGTCCAGGCCGCGCCAAACCAGGAAGGGCCTGCCGCTAAAGTCGATGACGCACCGCGCCAGGCATTCATCCATAGGGACATAAGCTTCACCCGTGAACGGGTTCCGGGGGTGAAACCCGGTGCCGTAGCGCCGCAACCCCTTTTTATCCCCTAGAGCCTTCAGAAATGCCTGGCCGAGGGCGAGCCCGCAGTCCTCCACCGTGTGATGAGCGTCCACTTCGAGGTCGCCCTCGCAGCGCAACTCGAGATTCACGACGGCGTGTTTTGCGAATAACGCCAGCATGTGGTCGAAAAAAGGGATTCCTGTATCGACTGAGGAACGGCCTTTGCCATCGATGGTGAGTTTGAGCGTGACGGAGGTTTCTCGGGTCTTGCGTCGGATTTGGGACTGCCGCTTTGTCATCCGGGGCTATTTAACCAGCGACGCGCTGAATTAAAAGCCGAAACGAGGAGACGAGAAACCAGCTTCCGGTTAAAGAGGAGGTCGAGCCGGCGTGCCGGCCCGGGCCTGGAGCT
>DAIDJC010000388.1 GCA_027451565.1 Limisphaerales bacterium
CATCGACCTCGGCTGCGAGGCCGTCGCCGAACCCTCCTCCGTTGGACGCCTCACCGTCCATTCCCGCAACCGCGGCGAAACCCGCTCCTGGGACACCGCCACCCTCGCCTCCGCCAGGCCTTCCGGCGATTGGACCGATTACGTCGTCGGCGTCGCCCGCCTCATCCCCGGCCTCCAACCCGTCCACCTCACCGTCTCGAGCAACGTCCCCACCGGCGCCGGCCTCAGTTCCTCCGCCGCCCTCGAAGTCTCCTCCGCCCTCGCCCTCGGCGCTCAGGAACGCGGCGTCGAACTCGCCCGCCTCTGCCGCCGCGCCGAAAACGAATTCGCCGGCGTCCCCTGCGGCATCATGGACCAGTACGCCAGCGTCGCCGGCGTCGCAGGCGCCGCCATCTTAATCGACTGCCGGTCGCTCGAAAGCCGCCCCGTCCAACTCCCCCCCGGCGTCGCCATCTTCGCCTTCAACTCCATGGTCAAACACGACCTCGGCGTCTCCGCCTACAGCGAACGCGTCCGCGAATGCGCCGAAGCCTCCCGCTTCCTCGGCATCTCCAGCCTCCGCGACGCCACCCTCGCCGGCGCGACCGCCGTGCAACGCGCCGCGGCCCGCTTCATCGGTCATCGGTCGGAGCCTAGCTGTCGACGCGAGCGTCCAGAAAATCCCTCGGCCGAGCGGCCGAG
>DAIDJC010000389.1 GCA_027451565.1 Limisphaerales bacterium
TCAGCTCCGAACGCGCGATCCGCGCTACATGAAAGCGGCCCGGGAATACCTCAAAGAAGTCGGGCGCGTGCTCGGTCCCCTGCAAGTGACTCACGGCGGCCCCATCCTGATGGTGCAGGTGGAAAACGAGTACGGGTTCTTCGGAAAGGACGCTCAATACATGGGCGAAATGAGGCAGGCGCTGCTGGATGCCGGGTTTGATGTGCCGCTTTTTGCCTGCAACCCGGTCGAGCACCTCAAGGACGGGTGGCGTCCGGACCTGTTCCCAGTGGTCAACTTTGGCTCCGACCCGGCCAAGGCCTTCGCGGCGCTGCGGGAGGTCTTGCCCAAAGGGCCGTTGATGTGCGGCGAATTTTACCCTGGCTGGTTCGACACCTGGGGCGCCCCACACCACACGGGTAACACCTCGCGCTACCTCGCCGACCTCGAATACATGCTCAATGCCGGCGCTTCCTTCAGCATTTACATGGCCCACGGCGGCACCACGTTTGGGTTATGGTCCGGGGCGGACCGGCCGTTCAAACCGGACACCTCGAGCTATGATTATGACGCACCCATCAGCGAGGCGGGATGGCCGACGGAGAAGTTTTTCAAGACGCGCGAGCTTTTCTCAAAACATTTAATGCCCGGCGAACGCCTGCCCGAGCCGCCGCCCAAAAACCCGGTCATCACTTT
>DAIDJC010000390.1 GCA_027451565.1 Limisphaerales bacterium
CGGGTATTGCGCACTGACTTCCACGCTTATGCCTGCCACATATACTTCCGCAGTTTCCGTGCAAGAACTGGACTTTGAATCTTCGCGCCTTCTCGTCCGCTGCGGCTGCCTCGTATGTGGTTCCTGTTCGTCAGGCCAGCGTTTTGCCTTCAGCTTCCTTCAGATTCGGTCTCGCGACCGACACCCTTGCTGTTCAGCTAGCACTTCCCCTTGCCGGGTGTGCATTGGACTTTAACCAACAAGTCAGTGCGCCCTGCCGGGCGCACGCGGGAAGATGGCGGCACTCTGCCGAGTGCCGCTACGGGGTGGACGGACGGCTTTCGCCACCGCCGCGCTCCGGCGGCTCGGTGGTGTAGGCCAAACACCGACGGGAGAATTAGCCCGGTGCCGATTTTGTTTCCGAGGCAGTGAGTCAAAGTTAGCCTCACATGAGATATTTGAGGAATTCGAGGTTGGTTGCCGGCGTCGGCCTGATCTTTTTCGGCGTATGCATGATTCTGACCTGGTGGTTGCGGACCCCCTCGCGGGAGATCAGCGCTAATGAACTGGACCAATTGCTGGCCTCCAAGTCGATTGCCCAGGTTCAGGTCTCCCCCACCCCTTACGCGGGCATCTACCAAAT
>DAIDJC010000391.1 GCA_027451565.1 Limisphaerales bacterium
GGGGCTGTTGTTCACAATAATCGTCCACGGCGTTGCTGCGGTTCCAAGCGTTTTGATGGTCGGCTGGGGACTTGGCGGGGGCGTCAACGGACATAGGAAAACGTTGGCATTGTTGCCCGCGTAGGGATAAAGCGATCCCGCCCAAAGCGTGCCGTCCGAAGCCATTCCAGCACAATTGAAATCCTGGGTGTAGGAGATCGCGGCCAATGCAACCTGCTTGAGATTACTCAGGCACTGGACGTCTTTGGCCTTGCGTTTGGCGCTTGCCAGCGCGGGAAGCAACAGCGCGGCGAGAATGGCGATGATGGCAATGACCACCAATAGCTCGATCAAGGTGAATCCAAAGCAGGGAGATTTCTGCTTGCAGGTTTTCATTTTGGAAACTTTTACAATGTATCCAGCCCTTTCTTTCGCTGCCATTGCCAAACTTGACCAATCAATTATCATTTTTACCGAAAGCAATTTTTCAGAAAATTTTAGGACACCCGCTTCGGGCCCGGGAATGGATTCGAGATGCTGTTTCAGTATCATAGTTCTGGTTTGCGCAAGCTCGTCGGATTATTGAGGTGTTCAATGACAATATCCATTCGAAGACTTCAGGTAACAATAGCCATGATGGGC
>DAIDJC010000392.1 GCA_027451565.1 Limisphaerales bacterium
GGGCGAGCCAGTTTTTCTCAAGCAGCCGTGCAAAGAATTCCTGCGTGAGATCCTGTGCGTCGTGCGTGGAATGTCCCTGACGCCGGACGAAGTGATAAATCGGATACCAATATGACTGGCAAAGATGGGCCAACGCAGCCTGGGCACGCGTGGTGTCGTTGCGGCTGGCCGTCAATACGACCGACCAGTGCGTCGTCACGAAAACTGGGCCGGGCGCGGCTTCCCCGCAATTACTGGCTTCGCTTGCTGCCATTATTGGGATTTTAAGAAATTCTGCCCGGAGGTAACAGTCAAATGATTTGGACCTGCGCGCACCCTGTCCACCTCCCAGCCCCGGTAACATTTAATTTGAGTTTGAGTCAAGTCGCCGACGGCCGACATTGCCGAACAAACTTTCCCATTAATGGGTCAACAGTTTAATGCTATTTTCCATCACGCTTTTTCCAATATAACAAATGCGCCAGATGAGTTTGGGTTCCCATTCGCAGCCGTTCGGCGATCCAGGCCTGCGTCATCGTCGTCTCCCGCCGCAACCGCTGTGCGATGGCTACCTTCCCCGGATCCCCTTTGCGTCGCGTGGCCAGCGAGGCTTCCTTCCATTTTCGCTTCGTTAAT
>DAIDJC010000393.1 GCA_027451565.1 Limisphaerales bacterium
GGAAAGCCTTTCGGTTGATTTCGCTGCGAGCCACGGTGTGTACTCCGCATCGTTGAAGCGTCGCATACGCGACGCAACCTGCCTACGCTGGCCGGTCCCGTGGGCTGAAGCCGCACGGCTACCCTCAAGCCATCGCTACGCGATGGAACCCGGACTGCCCATGTCCGGGGTCACGAGACAAAAAGCACCATCTTTCGGGTGCAAATCCACTGGGCAGAAGAATTTTGGCTCGCGCCCGCGGGCAGCCGGCCAGCCAAATGCGCTTGCCGCGCCGCCGCTTTCGGGCATAGTAGAGCTCGGAATATCGAGCGCGCTGGAAGGGTGGCTGAGTGGTTAAAGGCACCTGACTCGAAATCAGGCGTAGGAGCAATCCTACCGGAGGTTCGAATCCTCTCCCTTCCGCCACCTTTTTGCCATTTCTTTACAAGCCGGCGTGTAGCATAGGCTTATGTCGATCTCGTCCTTGCCCACAGTAATTCGGTCCGTGATGGCATCCACGATAGTCCGTTTCTCCTGAGGTTCCATATTCGGCCAAAGTTCGTGAAGTTTTTGGGCCTGACTGGCGATTTCCTCGATGGAGAGCGTGTTGATGCTTCCGGTGTCAATTTCAGCT
>DAIDJC010000394.1 GCA_027451565.1 Limisphaerales bacterium
GTTTCGCTCGTGATCCTGCGCCGGCTGGAGGTGCGCCGGGTGGCGAGCTTGGACGATCACTTCCGGCAACTCGGGGAGTTCGAGGTGCTGGGCGGTGCCGGGCCGCCGGGCGACGAGCGGGAATAATAACGGTTATCCATCCCATGTCTGAGATTCCGAAAGCCTACGAGCCGCAAGCCGTCGAAGCCAAGTGGTACCGCTACTGGCTGGACCAGGGCTGCTTTGTTGCCGATCCCGCGTCCCCGAAGCCGGCTTACGCCATCGTGATTCCCCCGCCGAATGTGACCGGGGTGCTGACCCTGGGCCATGTTCTCAACAACACGATCCAGGATATTCTGGCCCGCAAAGCCCGGATGGAGGGCAAGGAGGTCCTGTGGCTGCCCGGGACCGACCATGCGGGCATTGCCACGCAAGCGGTGGTCGAGCGCACGCTGCGCAAGCAGGGCGTCCTCCAGCACCGCGACGATTTGGGCCGGGAGAAGTTCCTGGCCAAGGTCTGGGAATGGAAAGAGAAACACGGGGGCATCATTATCCAGCAGCTTAAACGGCTGGGGGCTTCGTGCGACTGGACCCGGGAGCGGTTCACCATGGACGCGGCCTATTCCC
>DAIDJC010000395.1 GCA_027451565.1 Limisphaerales bacterium
GAGTTCCCGGCGGCGGATGCCCGACTCCTGGGCAGGCTGCGCGTCGAGAAGACCTGGTGGATGCAGGGCGCTTAAACCCGGCTCCGCGCGCTACTTAGGCCTTTCGGGCGAAGCCGACCCCTGGTTCCCGTGCCGGCGCTCGAAAGAACGGTGGATGACCGCTCAGGATTTTCCGTAAAACCGCTCTATAATCTGACGGAAATTGTTCTCACCAACGTTGACGATTCCCATCTCGCGACGAGCGTTTTCCTCGGAATCGCTGGCATGGGCGGCGTTGACCATGATGGTTTGGCCGAATTCACGCCGGATGGACCCCGGCGGGGCTTTCGAAGGATCAGTTGGTCCGAGCACATCTCTGATTTTTCGCACGGCCTCGACTCCTTCGTAGACGAGCGCAATGCACTTTTCGCTGCCCGGCGCCTTCAGTTCCTCGGCGGAAATCTCGGAGGGCGCGCTGCCGGACATGAACCGTACGATATTCTCAAACTGATTATCCCCGAAAGCCGGACCCAGGAGATCGCCAAGCTTTTGCTCCTGCTCCGGTTGGAGTTTCAGGCCAAGCTCCCGCTCCACAGCGCTTCTGGCCT
>DAIDJC010000396.1 GCA_027451565.1 Limisphaerales bacterium
GTTGCACAGGCACTTGCGGCCCACCGTGTCCTCGGCCTTGCCGCCCTTGGCCACATAGTTTTGCACGGGCTCGGCGGCGCAGCGGTAACCGATGGCGCCGTCCGGGGTAGCGTAGGGTTCGCGCAGGTAACCCAGATCGCAGATGCGCTTACGCTCCTGATAGATAGGGAAGGCCGAAGAGGTGCCCTCAAGCTGCGCCACTTTGAACGGGAATCCCGTAGGCGAAGCCAGCGGATCGGTAAACACCTCGCCCACGCCCGCGGCTGCTTGGGTGAGAAGAGCCTTTTTCAGATCGGGACGCAGGCCGGATTCCTGGCTGAAGGCAAAGGCGGTTCCCACCTGGATGCCCGCCGCGCCCTGGTCGAGCGCCTCGCGCAGCTTTTCCGCGTTTCCATATCCGCCCGCCAGCCAGAAGGGCACGCCCAACGCCTTCAATTCCGGAATGTTGACCCGGTCGCGCTCGCCATACACCGGCTCTCCCGCCGCGTTGAGCTGAAGCTTGCCGCGCGGGGGCGCATTGTGCCCACCCGCCGTCGGGCTTTCGATCACCAGCCCATCCACGCGGCCTGTTGCCCGGCGCAGCAT
>DAIDJC010000397.1 GCA_027451565.1 Limisphaerales bacterium
GCAAGTGCCGAGGGGAATGTTAAGCCAACCCTGGGGCCAGTAACCTGCCGGCGCATTGACGCGCAGCAGGATATACGAGGAAAACAGCGCGCCAAAGAGCATCACCTCGGAAGCCAGGAACAACCAGATGCCGACCTTGGCGTTGTACAGTCCAGTGTCGGGTCGGGCTTCTACAGTGTAAGGTATATCCATAATCAGTCAGGCTCGTTTTGCGGCGTAAAATCCTTCGCGTGTCCGGGCACGCTGTACTCATAAGGGCCGCGATGCACCACCGGTGCGGTGGCGAAATTGCCGTGCGGAGGAGGCGTGGGCGTCTGCCATTCCAGGGTCGTGGCTTCCCATGGATTATCAGAGCCCGCGGGTTTTCCGTGGTTAATGCTCCAAAAGAGGTTGATGATGAAGGGTATTTGTGCCACCGCCAGGCACACCGCCGCCCAGAGAATATACTGGTGAAGCGCCATAATGTTCGCGCTCAGGCCGCCCACCGCGCCAGGCACTCTGGCCGCAGAATAGTTTGCGCCGCCGTCCGCCATGCGCCGCAGCATGCCGGCCATTCCCTGCGCGAACATCGGTTGAAAGATC
>DAIDJC010000398.1 GCA_027451565.1 Limisphaerales bacterium
GATATGCGCCCAGCGCGTTGATGCGGGAACGAATCGATTGAGGAATAAAGCGGCAATAATGGCGCCCGCGTGGGGTTTTCCTGACACGCTGTTCAGGCTCGCGATCGGGCTATCGAGCCAGGGCGCGTAATCCTGCCAGAGCGGCAAGCGCCAGAGCGGGTCGGAAACGGCATGGCCAGCGGTGAGGAGATGCGTTGCCAACCCGTCATCATTGCTGAACAAAGCGGGCAGGTCCGGGCCGAGCGCGGTGCGGGCTGCGCCGGTCAGGGTTGCGAAATTGATCAGCCAATCCGGTTGGGCGGCCACCGCGTCGGTCAGCAGATCGGCGAGCACCAGCCGTCCTTCGGCATCGGTATTGCCGACTTCGACGGTGAGGCCGGCGCGGGTGTTCAGCACATCGAGCGGGCGCATGGCGTGGCCGGAGACGCTATTTTCAACGCAGCCGATGCGCAGCTCAAGGCGGACGGGCAGGTCGAGCGCCATGATTGCCTCGGCGAGGCCGAGCACGGTGGCGGCACCGCCCATGTCTTTTTTCATCCGCAGCATCGCTGAGCTGGGTTTGAGATCATAGCCGCCGGTAT
>DAIDJC010000399.1 GCA_027451565.1 Limisphaerales bacterium
AGCATCAGTGGTCCGGGTACCATTGCCGGCACCAGCAACGGAGACCCGGCCAGTCACATTCCCAACGACGCCTCGTACAGCCGGGCATTTTTCGGGCGGTGCATGGTGCTGGTGCGCACCGGCCATCAAGCCGGGGTTATAAGTGTAACGGCCCACAGTGCAGGGCTGCCGGCGACGACGATTCGTATTCGAACCGAACCAGCGCCGGCCATGGCCAACTAAGAGCCTGTTTGAAAAGGCTGGTGCGGTCGGATTGCGGCCCAGAGTGGCCGGATGCAAGGCCGCAGCTCCGAGGCATATTCGAAAATATGGCGAGGAGCGAGAACGCAGCAGACGGTCGCCCTGGGCCGCAAGACGATCCCGCCGGAGTTTTCAAACAGGCTTTTAGCGGGTTGCCACTCACTCCACCACACCTCGCGCCTAACAAATTGGCGGAATTAGCCGGGCGGCCGGCCATCGTTGCCAAGCATCCGCAGGGCGAGTTGGCGGTTGGCGTCACCGGCCAGATACAAGGTACGGGTGGGAAAGGCAAACTCGATGCCGGCTTTGTCGTAGGCTTCAAATAATGCCAGATTAAACCG
>DAIDJC010000400.1:0-281 GCA_027451565.1 Limisphaerales bacterium
GCTTTCAGCCGCCTCACCAAGGGAGCGATTTTTTTGACTGCGAGTTCGAACGGGGCGGTCTCCGTAATTTGGGAGCCGATGTGCATCTGCAGTCCCCGCAGCCGCAGGTTCTTCAGCCGTGCCGCGCGCCGATAGACCTCCTCGATGCGTTCGAAGGCGATGCCGAATTTGTTTTCGTAGGTGCCGGTCGTGATTTTCTTATGAGTGCCGGCGGCCACGTCCGGATTGACGCGCACGGCTACGGGCGCGGTCTTTCCCAGCTTGGCTGCGATGCGGTTGAT
>DAIDJC010000400.1:291-546 GCA_027451565.1 Limisphaerales bacterium
TGAGTTGGCGAGCCCTCCCGCAGCCAGCACGCGTTGCAGTTCTCCCCCACTGACGATGTCGAAGCCGCTGCCCAGGCCGGCCAGCACCCGCAACACCGAGAGATTCGAGTTGGATTTTACCGCGTAGCACACCAGGTGATCGAGCCCGGCGAGGGCTTGATCAAGCCTTTGAAAATGCTCGGCCAAGGTATGCTGCGAGTAGACGTAGAGCGGCGTGCCGAACTTCCGCGCCAGGGTTTCCAGCGAAACCCCTTC
>DAIDJC010000401.1 GCA_027451565.1 Limisphaerales bacterium
GGAGATGGAGCACGGCATTGGTGGATCCGCCCACGGCCATGGTGACGGCAATGGCATTTTCAAAAGCCTTGCGGGTCAGGATCTGCCGCGGCAGGAGCTGATGGCGGATGGCCTGCACCAGGGTGCGGGCGCTTTCTTCGGCGCTGAGCGCCTTTTCCTCGTCTTCGGCGGCCTGGGTGGAGGAGTAGGGCAGCGCCATGCCCAGCACCTCGATGGCAGAGGACATGGTGTTGGCCGTGTACATGCCGCCACAGGAGCCTTTTCCCGGGCAGGCGCGCTTTTCGATTTCGGTGAAGTCGGTTTCCGACAGTTTGCCGGCAGTGAATTGCCCCACCGCTTCAAAGGCGCTGACAATGGTGAGCTCCTTGCCGTGGTAATGTCCCGCCTTGATGGTGCCGCCATACACGTAAATGGCGGGGACGTTCATGCGGGCGATGGCCATCATGCCGCCGGGCATGTTCTTGTCGCACCCTCCCACCACCAGTACGCCGTCCATGCATTGGGCATTGGTGGCCGTTTCGATGGCGTCGGCGATGACTT
>DAIDJC010000402.1 GCA_027451565.1 Limisphaerales bacterium
GGCCACACGATCATGGCTTTCGCTTTTCTGAAGGCCATGGGGTTGCGGGGTGACATTGGCACCTTCCGGGTGAACCTCAAACGGGGCACACTGAAGGCGTCGCGCGGCCACCAGGTGCTCTCCCATCAAGGAGGCGAGTTCGAGATTCGCAGCTTCCGTTATGCTTTTTGCGCGTGCGAGCCGGACCCCCAGGGCAACCCGCCCTACCCGCGTTGCGGGGCGGACGACGTTTCCCAGGACAGCAGCATTCGTTCGGGCATGCTCCTGGTTCCCTTCAACCAGGACCTGAACCGGCTCATGCTGGTGGCGAGGGGCGGTGACGCGGGGAGCTACAGGGTGACGTGGGGCAACCACAGCAAGAGCTTCTCCGCGGAGCAATTAAGGCACGGGATTAATCTCGCCGCGGAGTTCTCCGAAAATCCGTTCAGTGCGGCCTTTGCGCGGGTGGACGCCGCCGTTGCCGCCAAAGAAGCCTTCGAGACCAAACAAATCAAACAGGACTTTCGCAGCCGGGAAGCCAAAACCGACATGCCG
>DAIDJC010000403.1 GCA_027451565.1 Limisphaerales bacterium
GTACGAGGGCACGGTGAAGTACGACCAGGGCCAGGTGGATGCGGCCCAACTACAACTGGTTTACGCCCACATCACCGCCCCGAGCTCCGGCCGGGTGGGCCTGCGCCTGGTGGACCCGGGCAACATCGTTCACGCCACCGACACCAACCCCTTGGCCGTGATCACGCAGCTCCAGCCGATCACGGTCATCTTCAGCCTTTCCGAGGATTATCTGCCGGAGATCGAACCGCAAATCCGGGCCGGTCACAAAATGGAGGTCCAGGCCCTGGACCGCGCGCAGCAGAAAGTGCTTTCGGAGGGCACGCTCTTGACCATCGACAACCAAATCGATCCTTCGACCGGCACGTTCAAGTTGCGAGCGATTTTTGACAACCCGGACAACGCGCTGTTCCCCAACCAGTTCGTCAATGCGCGCCTGCTCGTCAACACCGAGCACAACGCGATCCTGGTGCCCACCGTCGCGATTCAGCGCAACGCCCAGGGCGCCTTTGTTTATCTGGTCGAGACCAACCAGACAATCACCTTG
>DAIDJC010000404.1:0-256 GCA_027451565.1 Limisphaerales bacterium
TCCAAAAAACACAGGGTATCGACCTTAGCAACGACTTGATGGCCATTCAACGCTTGAAAGAAACTGCCGAAAAGACAAAGATCGAGCTCTCCACTGCCATGATGAGCGAAATTCACCTGCCTTTCTTGACTGCCGATGCAAGCGGTCCCAAGCACTTAGAGATGAGCATCACCCGCGCCAAGTTCAACGAGCTGACCGCGCATCTTGTCGAAGCCACAATGCAGCCTGTCGAGCAAGCTCTGGCAGACGCCAACTA
>DAIDJC010000404.1:266-525 GCA_027451565.1 Limisphaerales bacterium
CTACACGCCCGACCAGATCGAAAACGTGTTGATCGTCGGTGGCTCGACCCGCATTCCCGCCGTGCAAGATGCCATCAAACGGTACTTTCAGAAGGAGCCGGTGAAGTCTGTTAATCCGGATGAAGCCGTAGCGCTGGGCGCCGCCATTCAAGGCTCCATATTGACCGGTGAAACACAAGAAGTTTTGCTGCTTGACGTGACACCTCTGTCACTTGGCATAGAAACAGCAGGCGGACTGTTTACGAAAGTTATTGAACGT
>DAIDJC010000405.1 GCA_027451565.1 Limisphaerales bacterium
ATCCGCGACACAATTCTTTGGTTTGCGCTGCTGATCGGGTCAGGGATTTTGACGTGGAAGCTATGGGGAACATGGTGGGCGATTCTGCCCTACTTCGTTTACTCCGTGCTTTACGGCACCAGTTCCGATTCACGTTGGCATGAATGTGGTCATGGAACCGCCTTCCGAAGCGATTGGATGAATATTGCCGTTTACGAAATCGCGTCGTTTATGGTGTTGCGGGAATCCGTGCTCTGGCGCTGGAGCCACACCCGCCACCACAGTGACACCATCATAGTGGGTCGCGACCCCGAGATTCAGTTTCCCAGGCCACCGAATATCCCGGCCCTGATTCTGAGCATTTTTGCTGTGAACGTATATCGTATCCATTTCCCGAGCTTACTCGGGCATGCGCTGGGACGCGTCACCGACGGTGAACGGACGTTTATTCCCGCGACGGAGTACTCGAAACTTTATCGCAATGCGCGAATCTATCTGGCAATCTACTTAGTGGTAATCGCGGCGGCTATCCTCTGGCACA